>DOZU01000039.1 GCA_003517845.1 Clostridiales bacterium
CATAGTGGACGCGGTGGTCCAGGCGCTCTCGCTAAAGCCCGATCTGGCGGGCCTGCCGGTACTCATCACCGCCGGGCCGACGCGGGAGCGGATCGATCCGGTGCGTTACCTGTCCAATTTTTCCTCCGGCAAGATGGGCTACAGCCTGGCAGCGGCAGCGGCCGAGCGGGGCGCTCGGGTGACCCTCGTGTCCGGCCCCGTCGATCAGCCGGAGCCGCCCGGCGTGGACCTCGTGCGGGTGGAGAGCGCGGCGGAGATGGCCGACGCCGTATGGCGGCGGGCGGCGGGAGTGCAAGTGGTGGTGATGGCGGCGGCCGTCGCCGACTATCGGCCGGCCGAGTCCGCACCCTCCAAGCTCAAACGTGGTTCCCACGACCTGGTCATCCGCCTGGTGCCCAACCCGGACATCATCGGCCAACTGGGACGGGACAAAGGTGAACGGTTGCTCGTCGGGTTCGCGGCGGAGACCGACGACCTGGTCGTCAATGCCCGGGCGAAGCTCGCAGCGAAGAACCTCGATCTGATCTGCGCCAACTGGGTAGATCGGGCGGGTCATGGATTCGGCGCGGACACCAACGCCCTCACCCTGATCGACCGGCTGGGTGGGGTCGTGGAGGTACCGCTTCAGGACAAGCGAGCGGTGGCTCACGCCGTGTGGGATCGAGTGCGAGCGCTGCTGCCAGCCGTAGGGGCGGGTTCCGGTGGTTTGTTGCGCTAGTTCCCGGTTGGGGCGGGTTCCGAACCCGCCCCTGCATCTTTGTTGCGCTCGTGTAGGATCAGGAGCCCTTTCAGCGTCAGCAGGTCATCGACGTGGTCGATAGTGGTGGTCTCACCCGCGATGAGGGAGGCCAAGCCCCCGGTCGCGATGACCGTGGGCCTGCCGCCAAGTTCCGCCGCTATCCGCCGTACCAGTTCGTCCACCTGACCCGCGAAGCCGATGACGATCCCCGCCTGCATGCTGGCCACCGTGCTCTTGCCGATGGCCTTGAGCGGTCGAACCAGTTCCACCCGGGGCAGCTTGGCCGCCTTCTGGAATAGAGCCTCGGTGGAAATGCCTATGCCGGGGGCGATCGCTCCCCCCAGGTAGGCACCGTCGGCCGCGATGGCGTCGAAGGTAGTGGCCGTGCCGAAGTCTACGACGATGCACGGGCCGCCGTAGTGCTCGAGGGCGGCGACGGCGTTGACGATCCGGTCCGCTCCCACTTCGCGCGGATGGTCGTAGCGGATATCGATGCCCGTGCGGATACCGGGCCCTACCACCAGCGGGCGGATATGGAAGTATTTCTCCAGCATGTCTTCCACCGTCGACGTGAGCGGCGGGACCACGGACGCGACGACCGCGACGCCCACCCGGCTGGGGTCCAGCTGCAAGTGACCGAAGAGCTGGTGGAGCAGGATGCCAAGCTCATCAGCGGTTCGCGGCTGAGTCGTACTCAGCCGCCAGCATGCTTCCAGTCGGGCGCCCTGGAAGACTCCCACGACGATATTGGTGTTGCCGACGTCCAGAGCCAGGATCAAGGGTGTTTCACCTCAAGTGCCGGGCGGGATGACTGCCGCGCCAGGCTCCGGGCAACCGCACGGTGCACGGCGGCAACCAGGATCATGGCGACGAGGATCTCCGGCAGGCCGTGCAGCATGCCAACTGCTACTGCCGCCTGCGGGGGGAGGTAACCGCGCCACGCGACCAGGCCGAGCACCCCCACGGTGTTGGTCAAGGTGCCGGCCATAGCCGCCAGCATGGGCGCGGCGTACTGGTGCCGGGCGACGCGATGGGTCGCGTAGCCGGCGGCGGCCCCGGCCGCAGCCGCCACGGCCGCCACCAGGGCGGGGTGGGCGGCCAGGCTGACGTAAGCGCTGTGGGCGACAATTCCCGCTACCGCGACGGCGAGCAGCGGACGGGTCCAACGAGCGCCGGCCAGGCGGAAGGCGTAGGCCGCCGCAACGCCGATCAAGATCCGGGGGACGAAGGCCACCAGCGGGTCGGTGAACATCAGGCGGGCCACCGGGTTGGCCGAAAACTGGGCGCGCCAGAAACTGAAGGCCCCGAAGATGAAACCCACCCCGGCGCCGGCGAGCGGTCCTTCCAGGATTCCGGCCAGGATGGCGGGCAAGTGCATGGTCGTGGCGCTGCCGGCAGGGGTCGGTACGGGTATGAACCCGCCGACGGGAGCGAGGCCGAGGGCGATAGTCAGACTCCCGAGCATACCCACGATGGCGATGCGTCGGACGGTCAAGCGCATCGGGGACACCTCCGTTCCGGTTCCGCGAGGATACCGGACGAAATCGTCAGCTAACCGGCCAATCGAGTCTTGAGTCCGGGGCCCCCAGGCTCCCGGCAGTGGATGCAGGATGGCTGTTAGCTACCACCTCCCTCGTTCTGAGTCCTGCCAGGCCGCGACATTTTCCCATGCCGTAGCGATCCGGATCGCTCTCACCACCGCGGCCGCGACCATGTCCGCGGCCAACGCGCCGACCAGATTGACGTCGGCCCGCACCCGGCCGGTCGCCAGCGCGAAGATAGCATCACCATCGTACATGGTATGACAAGGGCGGATGACCCGCGCCAGGCCGTCGTGGGCCATCTGCGCCACCTTGTTGGCCTCTTCCTTGCTGAGGGCACCGTCCGTGGCCACCACGGCGAGGGTGGTGTTGGTCCTGATGGCGGAGTCGAGCGGGCCGCCGAGGTGAGGCGTCGTGGCGACCGGCCGGCCGGTGGCCGGATCGCGCGGACCGGCCAGAATGCGACCGGTATCCGGGCACACCACCTCGCCGAAACAGTTCACGGCAGCCAGGACGCCGACCTTGAGCCCGGTCGCGGTCTCGCAGGCGGAACAGGCCAACCCTCCGCGCATCGCCCGGGCCATGCCCAGCACTTTGCCGACGGTGCAGCCGGTGCCGGCTCCCACGTTGCCCTCGGCCACCGGGCCGTCATCGGCCGCGGTGCAGGCCGCGAACCCGTCCTCGGGTCGGGGCCGGGCCGCCGGGTCGCCGATGGCCAGATCGAATAGCACCGCCGCAGCCACGATCGGCACCCGGGCCACCCCGGTGGGGAAACCCTCCCCCTGCGCCTCGAGGTAGGCCATGACTCCATCCGCCGCCGCCAGACCGAAGGCGCTGCCCCCGGTGATCAGGACGGCGTGGGCTTTCTCCACCAGGTTGACCGGCCGCAGCAGGTCGGTCTCCCGGGTGCCCGGCGCCGACCCGCGCACATCCACTCCTGCCGTCGCTCCGCCGGCCGCGAGCACTACCGTGCATCCGGTCAGACCGTGCGCGTCGGTGAAGTGCCCGGCCCGGATACCGGGAACGGCGGTGATGGTGCGGTTCAATGGTCCGCTCCCCCTCCAGGGCGAGCATATAACAGGTGACGGGCATTGGCAAGCGGTTTCCGTCAGAGAAAGGCGGACTCGCCCACGCGGAGCGAGGAGGAGTTGCCGGATCGGGTGTCGAACGGATGGAGTGAAAGCCAGCGTGTCTGGTGGTCAGACCAAGTTGCCTGGCGGACTGTCTTGGGGTGATGCGTAGCGAT
Organism: Clostridiales bacterium; assembly: GCA_003517845.1. GTDB lineage: Bacteria > Bacillota > Sulfobacillia > UBA995 > UBA995 > UBA995. The sequence goes on from DOZU01000039.1 coordinate 3,527, forward strand.
CGGTTATCGTAGCGGCGGCTAG
>DOZU01000029.1 GCA_003517845.1 Clostridiales bacterium
ATGGGCGAAGCGGTCACCGGCAGCGCCCGGGCGCTCGACTACCGGTTCCCCCCCATACCTCGCATGCGTACCACGACCATCCAGCCGGGCAAGGCGAGTTTCGAGGAAATGCTCGACGGGATCGAACTCGGGGTGTACGCCAAGGGAGCCTATGGCGGGCAAACGGCAGGGGAGATGTTCACCTTCACCGCCGGAGAAGGCTTCATGATCCGGGGCGGCAAGCTGGCCGAGCGGGTGCGCGATGTCACGCTCACGGGGAATGTGTTCGCCACGCTCCTGAACATCGACCGGGTGGGCGACGACTATGTCGTCCACGGCTCGGCCGGCGGCTGCGGCAAGGGAGAACAGTCTCCCCTGCCGGTCGGCGAGGGCGCCCCTCACATCCGCATCCAGAAGGTCGTCGTGGGAGGCAAGGCAGGATGACTAATCAGTTCCGGCCGGAACGAGTGCTGGAGCGGGCCATGGCCCGCTGCGAGGCCGCCGAGGTTTACCACCGGGCGGCAACCCGCACCCCGGTGGAATTCGAGAACAACCGGCTCAAGCAAGTCCGCACCGCCACGAACGAAGGCTTGGCGCTGCGCGTCATCGTCAATGGGCGAATGGGTTTCTCCAGCACCACCAAGCCGGGCGACGAGGATGACCTGCTCGATCGGGCCATAGCCAGCGCCGCCTATGGCGATGAGGCTCGCTTCGCCTTCCCCGGACCCGGGGGAGCACATGGCGGCGAAATGCGCTTCCACCACGCCGCCGTCGAAACGCTCACCGTCGAGCGCATGATCGATATCGGGCAGGACTTCGTAGGCCGCGTGGTCGAATATGAGCCTGCCGCCCTGGCCGGGGCGGGCATCGACAAAGAGAGCCGGGAGATCCGCCTGATCAACTCCTCGGGGGCGGACGGGACATATCGCCGTACGGGCTTCGGAGTGGGATTCAACATCGAACTGGTGGAAGGCGAGAACCTCCTCAGCGTCTGGGAGTTTCAGCGAGCGAGCGATTATCCCGAGACGGCGGTCGGCCTGCTCAAAGATTCGGCCATAAGACACCTGAAGCTTGGCCGGGTAAACGCTCCGCTGGCGGCCGGCGCTTACCCCGTCATCCTGGGGCCGCATGCCGCCGCCGACCTCCTCGGGCCTTTCCGTGAGTGCCTCAATGGCGAAGCGGTTGCCCGGGGCATTTCGCCCTGGTCGGAGAAGACGGGCGAATCCCTCTTCTCGAGCCTGGTGACCCTGGCCGACGACCCGCTGCTCTCGGGAGGGCCGCTATCCGCCCCCTTCGACGACGAGTGCAGTCCCACCCGGGCCAACAACCTGATCAAGGCGGGAGTGCTCCAGGACTTCTATCTCGATCTGAAGTCCGCAGCCAGTCTTGGGAAGAAGTCTACCGGAAACGGCGCGCGGAGGGGGCTGGAAGCGCCTCCCTCACCCGCCTTATCCAACCTGGTGCTCGTGCCGGGAACGGCGCCCTTGGCCGAATTCCTGCGCGACCTGCGCCGGGGGTTGTTTGTGGTGCAGCTGATGGGCGCCTGGGCCGGAAACCTGTTGGCCGGGGAAGTCACCGGGAATGTCGTCCTCGGCTTCCTGGTGGAAGATGGTGAGATCCGTGGCCGGGTGAAGGACTGCATGTTGTCGGTCAACGCTTTCGAGGCGCTCGGCGCCCGACTGCGAGGGCTGAGCCGGGAGACGGGCTGGTCCGACAACTGCCACCTGCCGTTCGTCATCCTGGATGACGTATCGATCAGCACCCGGTCCGGGTGAAGCTCAGGTGCGGAAGAAGTCGAGCAACCTGGTTTGCAGGTCCGCGACTCGTTCCAGCCTGAGACTATAGTAGATATAATTGCCTTCTTTCTCGCCGGTGATGAGTTCGGCCTCGCGTAACAGCTTGAGATGGCGCGATACGGTCGGCTCGGCGAGGTCGAGTTCGCCGGCGAGTTCCTGGGTGAAGCGGCGTCGCTCCGCCGTCAGCTTCAGGATCTTCAACCGGGTGTCGTCGGCCAGGACTTTCAGCAAGAGGGACAGGTTCTGGGGTGGGTTGAGCGTCTCCCTGCTGAGGTACACGCCCGGGGATACGGGATAGGAGGCTATCACCCGCCTGGGTCCGCCGACCACCAGGGTCTCCGGATACAGGAACACCGAAGGCAGGAGATAGATGCGGTCCAGGTCGTCCGCCGGCCAGCCGGAAGCGGGCGGCCCGGCGGAGGATGGGGCCAGCACTGCGCCGTCCACCGTAAGGCCGCCCCGTGACAGCCGGACCAGGAACGAGCCGGGGTCTTCCCGTTCCAGTTCGATGACCGCCTCGCGAATGCTGCGGACGAGGAGCAGTTCGATCCAGTAGAACTCGTCACGGAAGTAAGTCGTCCAGTACCCATCGAGCAGCGCAGCCAGGCGCGCTTTCACCCCCGGCACGTCCGCGAACAGCTCCTCGAGCGCCTGGTGACCCTCCACCGTGTCAAACTCGGCCGCGAGACTGATCGCATCGACGGATGCTTCGCCCGCGAAGACCCGCCGGATCAGGCGGGAATCGACCCGGCCGCCCAAGAGGCGGCCGGCGAAAGCCGGCGGATCGAGGGCGGTCAGCCGCTCGATGAACCCCGATACGCCCAGATCTTGTGCCCCCTCATTCCGCAGCACATCGGCGGCCGTGTCAATCCATCGGTTATAGCAGCCGCCAAAGTGCCTGAGTTCCCGCATCAGATCCGGGCTGACCTTCTCGCGAAAGCGCACCATCCATGGCAGGAGGACTCCCTGGCGTTCGGGATCATGGAGGACGTGGAGGCTGATGAGCATTTCCACGATGGGGGAATAGTGGAAGGCGATCTTGCGCCGGAGGGTCACCGCCAGATCGAGTGCCAACAAGGTCCCCTCGCTTAGCTCACGGTTAGCTGACCGCGCAACTCCGGGTAATTGTACTCCGGACAGGCGAATCGTGTCAACGCATCGGCCACGAAAGTCCGTGTCAGCCCAATGCAGGTGATCCTGTGGTTGGCTTGTGATAATGTCACCCCGGTTTTGCCGTGAGCCAATCAGGACGTTCAAGTCAGAATTCAACACCAACAACATCATGCAGCTCCTGGTGTTCTCCCGTATCCTGGCGCCGGCATCCAAGAAGAGGACCTACGAGGAGAAAGACCGCTACTTCGAGCATACGGATTTCTCTTTAGACGATGTCTACCGCTGCCTCACGCAGGCCGTGACTTTTGCGGAAGGCCTGAAGCTGCACCTGCACCGCCAGATGACTACCGCGCGCGCTGGCGTATCGAGGAGGCGTTCAAGGTGACCAGGACCGATCGGGAAAGTTGGCACTGCGCCTTGGCAACCAATACTCGATCTCCAGGATCGTAGAGAGCCTGAATAGATCATCCGGCAGCCGTCTGGAAGAGAACTGGTACGTCTTCGACCACGCCGATGAAATCACCAGGGCCATCGCCGAATCGCTCGGTGTGGATCTCAGCCGCAAGTACCTTGGACCAGGCGACATCAAAAAAATGCTGGGGGCCGCGAAAAAACCCTGATTCTGCAACAACTTACTGTACCACTAGAAAGCGGCCGAGCCCGCGCTACAAGAGGTTTCGGCGCTTCTTTCACTTCGGTTGCTGCAGAAGTCAGGATATTACCGGCTGCCAAAGGCATGTCAACGGCCCGAGGCAGTGTCGATCCACCAGCCAAACCCTTCACCCATAGTGAATACGTTCATCGCTTCTGCGGGCCCCAGGCGCGTCAGGCCGGCGGTCGGATGCCAGGCCAGCAACTCCTCCTCTTCCAATTGAAAGACTATCCACTCGCCGTTTACCGCCATCGGGGCGAAGTGAAATATGCAGCACCAGGAGTGAGATGGCGGCAAGCCCAGTTCTGCCTCGGAGGGCAGGATCCGGAGGGAGGCGGTGGTCACGTCGAACAGCACCCAACTCGCCCCACCATGCTCACGGAGGGCATAATGGGACAGTCCCAACCGTCGAGCGTGGTGCGGCGCGGCGAACGGCCCCGCGAGGCGCCGCACGGAACCGGCCATGACATCGAAAGCCATCAGGTTATAGTCTGCCCGGTCGAGCGGCCAACGGTCATCCAGTGCGAGGAACAGGATCTCGTTGCCATGCCAGATGGGTTCAACCGAGGTTCGCCGAGAAGATGGTCAGATCGAGAATGAGCCCGCCCTGATCGTCTCTTCGCCGCGTGAATACCGCTATCTCCCCTTCCGGACCAACCGCCGTCCCCATTTGCTCTCGGTCCTCCACGAGCGTGGCGATCAACTGCCCACTCCAGTCGGCCACGACCACCGAGTTAGCCCTCTTGATGACCAGATCGTCGCCGCGTGGAAAGACCATTTCGCGAGCCCGCCCGTACCATTCCCCGGGCAGGGGGCTGAGCGGCGGTTGCGCGTCAGGCTGCCAGTGCCAAAGGGAGGTTTTAGCGATGTGCGCTTCGCCCGGCCCGAAAACGACGGTCCCGAAGACTGCCTTTTCCCGTTCAGCCACCGGGGCGGCGCGGAAAGGGAGCTTGGGCAGGATGTAGTCGCCCAGTACCTCCGGGGTCCCGCCCGGCAGCCAGTACATCAGCCGAAAAGGCCGCCCCCTGTCCAGGATGACACCCGGCGGTTCGATCGTGGGGGCGTCGGCCAGCCGGATGTCCCAGAGCATTACGAAATTCCTCCCAGGCGGCAGGGTCGCTCTGACGAAGACGCGATCGGCCTCATAGCCTTCCTCGTGGATGACCGCCCCGGCTAACGCCTCGCGGATCTGCAGGATCGCACCAGCGAGGTCCGGTATGGCTTCGGCGAAGCGGATCTCGATGGTGACCGGGTCGGCGTCGACAAACCAGTAGTCCCAGAGATAATACTCCTCTCCATAGGGGCCACCTCCCTCCCACACCCTCACATTCGCCGCTAGCCGGTGCACCCCTGGTCCCTTGACGTGGTACACGTGCGGTGGATAGTGGTCAGCGACAGGCAGCTGTCCCGCGGGCGGCGGGGACGGGGGCTCGGGTGGCTCGACGATCGGCGCGGGCGGATCCGGGGGAACAGCGCTCGCCGGAGGCGCAGCGCGCCGAGCGCATCCGGCGGCCAGCACGGCAAGATACAGGGCCATTATGACCAGAGCTAGACCGCAGCGGGCTACGCGGAGCGGTGAGTTCATGTCACTACCTCCCTGGCAATGGCTGAATCTAACATCGGTATCGGTCCGCCGTCCAGATGGGAAAGACCTCCCCAACCGCGAGGGTTGAGCCCGCGATGGCTGTCCTGCTGCGCAACACGACCCACGGCCAGGGGGCATTCTCGCAGCCTCAGCTCTACGCCGGAGGCGTGTACATTACAGGACACCCGCACAAGGGGAAGTTCAAACATCCGCAGCCAGGTGGGGGCCATTGAGGCGGCGGTGGCGGCGACGGCGGTGGCGACGGGTGAACCGTTACTTGATAAAACATGGTTGGCGGGGCGCTCACAAACTGGGCGGGACGAGTGACATACTGGTCCCTTATCGGGTCGGGTAGCTCTGGTACCTCTACCCCTACCCGGTTCACCTGAATCCAGTACTCCACCGCCGTAGGATGAGAAAGCGACCAGGAGTGGCGGTAGGTTCGGTTGCCGATTGCCACCATTCTGTTCTGGTGCCAGCCCGGTACTCCCAGCACTCGCCACCACATGTGAACCTCAAGGCCCGGGCCATCTCTGTAACCCCTCGGGTAGGCCGTTACGGTAACGAACGTCCCGAGCATTGGGTTCCAATCAGCTACCGGAGATTGTACGAAATCGAAGTCCAGCCCGCCGTTGTACTCCGGGACATTTCCCACGAACCACCGGAATGGGTAGACGCGCGCACGTTGGCCGTCAATGAAAGTGCGGAATTCGGCATGGAGGTGCGACACGGCAGTGCCAATCTTGCGCCCTTGCTCTACCTGAGCGCCCACGGAGACCTCCAAATTCTGGAGGTGAATGTAAGCCGACAGTAAACCGAAACCGGCAGCGTGATGCCGGATGACTACCACGTACTGAGAGTGGGGGCAATCGTACCCTGCATGGATGACTTCGCCGCCCGCCATGGCAAGCACCGGCCTGCCGCCAGTGTCGAAATCCACCCCGCGATGAGGGGTGGTACTCACAGAGCGGATCTCCAACATACTGCTGGTGACCCGTGCAATCTCTCGCGGCTCTCCATGCGGCAACGTCTTACTTCCGAAGGGGATGTAGATGCCGCCTAATAACCCTTGATGAAACTCTAAATCGTACGCGAGCAGGGTGCCAGGCGGCAAGACGACGCTGGCACCCCTCATCTCAGCCCTGAATTGCTCAGTGTCGAAGTAGTGCACATATTGGACCGGGGTTGTCAGCACCTGCCCATCATTCCCGATCTCCCAGTACAGGCGGATGCCGGGTTGCACGATATGCCCGGGAGGAATGGTGGCCGTCCAGCGCCCGGGCTCAACCGCACCGAACTCCAGCCGGTGGACGATGCCCCGTCGAAGCCCACCGGACCCGTCCCGCCAGAAGGTCGGCGGGGTTGTTGGCCGCCGCCGCCGTCCACCACGACAGGGACAGCAGGAAGGCAGATAGTACGGTCAATAACCGAACCGGAAGTGCTCGCATAACCTGACCACTCCCATGTCCGATGATTCGCATTTTACTCTTTTTGACAGTATAGCATTGAGGCATAGTTGAGGTCAAGTGACGCTCGCCGCGAAAGCTGCAGGAGGAACCGGCGCGGCTACCACAGAATTTGTTTATGTTGAGGGCGCAGAGAGGGGGGGACAACCGATCGAAGGCGAAGAGCGCGAACTCACCCGCGCGGAGAAATGGCTGGCGTTCGGGCTGGTGGCATTCTTGCTCCTCGGCGGGACCTGGATCTTGCGGCAGATGGGCGGACTGGTACCGCACCCCAACTGGGAGGAGTTGCGGGCGACTCATCGGCTGGACGAACTCGAGCCGCCTTACTGGCAGGCTCAGGCTGCGCACCAGGCTGCCATCAACCGGGAGAACGAATTGCTGGCAGCAGTGAATGATGCCCGGCAAGTGTACGAATTTCGCCGCGAGGAATACCGGGTCAGCCTGGACCGGGGCATTGATGACCCCGAGTTACGCGCCTTGCATGAAGCGGCGCGCGCCGACCTCGAGTCGGCTCAGGTCCGGCTCGAAGTGGCCCAAGCGGTGACCCGCGCCCGCGCCGCAGACTTGGAGGTTGCCGGGCAGCCATTTCTCGCCGCCCAACAAGCCCTGGAACGGGAATTCTCCCGGCAGCAGTCACGCCGCGAGCTGCATCTCTTGCTGCTGCGAGGGGCCTACGCGTTGCCGCTGTTCGGCGCAAGCCTCTTAGCCTGGAAACGGCTACGCCGCCGGGGCGGTGCGTGGACCCTGCTGGCAACGTCTTTCGCCGCCTTCGCCGGCCTGCAGACGCTGTTGCTCGTAGGCCAGTATTCCTGGCACCTGTTCCGCAACTACGTCCAGCTGGCCGTGAGCGTGTTCGGCGCGGCGGCCACCACCGCGGCTATCATCGGGCTGCGCCGGCTGGCCTTCACGCGCGACCGTCTCGTCAGAGCCCGCTTCTGGCGGGGTCGCTGCCCCCATTGCGGATTCCCCGGCCGAGCCGCCAGGTTCTGCGCCCACTGCGGCCAGCCCATGCAGGCCGCGTGCGGCGCCTGTGGGGAGCCCCGGCTGGTGATGGCCCCTTATTGCGGTCATTGCGGCACGCCGGCAGCGTAGTCATCCAAGAAAGAAGCCCTGAACGGGCGCTCAGGGCCTGCCAAGGAGGATTGAGTTGTGGACGGAAACTCTCGGGGCGAACCCCGTTACTCTCATTCGCCGAGTGCGGTTAGTCACTTAGCTAACCGCCTAACTGCCTTACCTGACGTCATTCTACTCCCGGGGATCGGGGTTGTCAAGGGGTCAATTTGCGTCCCCTGCGAGTTAAGGTAGGGGCGGGTTCGGAACCCGCCCCTACCGGGAAACTGCCAGTTCGTGGCCAGGTCGCCGTCAAAGCTGATAGTTGGGGGCCTCCTTGGTGATGGCCACGTCGTGGGGATGACTTTCCCGCTGGCCGGCAAGACTGATCCGGATGAAACGGCTGTCGGTCCTCAGTTGCCGCAGGTTGGCGGCACCACAGTAGCCCATGCCCGCCCGCAGGCCGCCCACGAGCTGGAATACAGTCTCGGCCAGCGGTCCCCGATAGGGAACCCGGCCTTCGATGCCCTCGGGAACCAGCTTGAGCTGGTGGACTTCCTGGTAGTAGCGGTCGGCCGACCCTTCGCGCATGGCGGCCAACGACCCCATCCCCCGGTATACCTTGAAGCTGCGCCCCTGGAAGATCTCCATCTCGCCCGGGCTCTCGTCGGTGCCCGCAAACAGGCTACCGATCATCACGCTGGCGGCGCCCGCAGCAAGTGCCTTGGTGATGTCGCCCGACCAGCGGATCCCCCCGTCCGCTACGACCGGCAGGTCGTAACGATCAGCCTCGCGCGCACACTCCAAGATCGCCGTGAACTGGGGGACGCCCACGCCGGCCACGACCCGCGTCGTGCAGATGGAACCGGGGCCCACCCCTACTTTGAGTCCATCTGCTCCCGCCTCGGCCAGCGCCCGCACCCCTTCCGCGGTGGCGACATTGCCTGCCAGCACATCTACATTGGGGAATTCCTGCTTGAGCACCCGGGTGAGCCGGATTACGTTCTCCGAATGGCCATGGGCCGTATCGACCGCCAAGACGTCCACTCCAGCACTCACCAGGGCCTCGGCCCGCTTGAGGCTGTCCGGCGCCACACCGATCGCGCCGGCAGCCAGCAGCCGGCCGGAAGCATCCTTGGCTGAATTCGGATACTTGCGGGCCTTCTCGATGTCCTTGATGGTGATGAGCCCGCGCAACGCAAAATGCTCATCGACCAGCGGCAACTTCTCCACCTTGTGGGTGCCGAGGATCCGCTTGGCCTCGTCGAGGGTGGTGCCAACCGGAGCAGTGATCAAGTTGTCGCGGGTCATGACCTCGCCAATGGGCCGGCTGAAATCCTCCTCGAACCTGATGTCTCGGTTGGTGATGATGCCGACCAGGCGGCCCTCGTCGACGACGGGCACCCCGGAAATGCGATAGCGACTCATCATGTCCACGGCGTCAGCCAACCGGTTCCGGGGATTCAGGTGGAAGGGGTCGGCGATCACGCCGTGCTCGGACCGCTTGACCTTGTCCACTTCCAGAGCCTGCTCGCGAATGCTGAGATTCCGGTGCAGCAGGCCCACTCCACCCTCGCGGGCCATCGCGATGGCGAGCCGCGACTCGGTGACGGTATCCATCGCCGAACTGACGATGGGGAGGGTGATCCGGATGCGTCGCGTCAGCCGGCTCGACACGTCGACATCCCGCGGCAGCACCGAGGAATGGGCGGGCACCAGCAGGATGTCGTCGAAGGTCAGTGCCTCGCCCAGGAAGCGCAAGTCGTCAGCAAGCGATGGATGCATTGATATTCCCCCCTACAGGCCGCGGGGCGGGCGGGCAGATCGTCCCGTTTGGCTCAAGGTTAGCACATATGCCGTGAGAAGATCAACGGTCGGTTAGCGCGAGTATGGCTGTTGGCGCGAGGGCGGGGCGGCGGATCGGTTCTCTCTCCGGCCAGTTCGGATGCCAGGCGATGGGCCACTTGGCCGATGTCGCCGGCGCCCATGGTGATGATCAGGTCCCCCGGCATGGCGAGCCTGAGCAGGTAGCTCACGATATCGAAGGCTTCTTCCAGGTACACGACGGAGCGTCCTTCGTGCTCCTCAATTAATCGGGCCAGCGACCAGGAGGACACGCCGGGGATCACTGTATCGCCCGGAGGAGAGTATATGGGCGTCAGGACGAGGTGATCGGCGCCGCTGAAAGCACGGGAAAACTCCCGCATCAGGTTGTGGGTGCGCACGTAGCGCTGGGGCTGAAAGACGGCGAGAACCCGGCCCGTGGCTCGCTGCCGGGCGGCAGCTAGTGTCTCGCGGATCTCGGTCGGATGATGGGCATAGTCGTCAACGACCGTGATCCCGGCCGCCTGCCCGCAGACCTCGAAGCGTCGCCGGGGCCCGCGGTAGCTCCCCAGCGTCGCGGCGAGGGACTCGAAGGTCATGCCCAGCTTGAGGCCGACGGCGATGGCAGCAAGGGCGTTCAACACGTTATGCCTGCCCGGAATCTCGAGGCGAACCGGTCCGAGTGACCTTGATCCCTGGAACACCTCGAAGGCCGTTCCCTTGCGATCGACCTGGAGCCCGGCGGCCCGGAGCCCGGTCAGGTCGTCCCAGCCGTAGCCGGTGACCGGTATCTCGATCGAGCGGGCGATTCGCCGCAAGGTGGGATCATCGGTACACAGCACCAGATGGCCGTCCGGCGGCACGTTGCTCACGAACTCATGGTAAGCTTGTTCCACCCGGCCGAAGTCTCCGTCGTAATGCTCGAGATGCTCCGGCTCCACATTGGTGACGACCGCTACCAGGGGGGGATAGCGGAGGAACGAACGGTCGCTCTCATCGGCCTCAGCTACCAGGTAGCGACCCCTCCCCAGGTACCCGGTGCCGCCGATGGGATCGAAGTCGGCCCCCACGAGCACGGTAGGGTCCAAGCCTTGGCGCGCCAACAGGAAGGCGATCATGGCGGTGGTCGTCGTCTTGCCATGCGTTCCGGTGATCGCTATCGAGAACCTCGATGCCATCAGGGACGCCAGCAACTCCGAGCGGTGATATACGGGGATCTTCGCGCCTCGCGCGGCCAGCAGTTCCGGGTTTGTGGCCGGGACATCGGTGCTGTAGACTACCATGCTCGCGCCTTCCACATTGGCCGGCGAGTGCTCGAAGGTGATGATCACTCCCCGTTCTCTCAGCCGCGCCGTGCGGGGGGAAGGGTGGAGGTCAGACCCTGTTACCCGGTATCCCAGGTCGCAGAGGACCTGAGCCAATGCGCTCATGCCGTAGCCGCCGATTCCCACGAAGTGAACGCTTGTTCCCCGGTCTCGGAGCGGGGACCATTCGAATACGTTGCCTTGGGCCGCCAGCAAGTCTGCCAAATTCGTCTCTCCCGCCGGGGCGCCTCTCCGGTTCCGGGCTCTATTCTGCCCACCCGGGGTTGGGCGGCTTCGCTTCATTCAGCCTCCGGATGATCCGTGCGGGCACGCCTCCGGCCAGCACCCCCGCCGGCAAGTCCCGGTTGACCATGGATCCGGCGGAGACGATGGTGCGATCCCCCACGCTCACACCGGGCAGGATGGTGACGTTGGCGCCGATCACCACGTCCCGGCCGATGGTCACCTTTCCCGTCCGGCACTCGTCGATCAGGAACTCGTGGGCCAGTATGGTAGCCGCGTACCCGACTATACTATTCTCCCCCAGCTCAATGAGTTCGGGGAAGAATACGTCGAACATGGCCATGAGTCCGATGGAACTGCCCCGGCCCACGCGCATCCCCGTGAGTCGATATAGGAGACGTTTGAGTCTCAGCGAAGGCGAGAAGCGTGCGAGATAGATCAGGAAGAAGTTCCTGGCCGGACGCCACCATGGCACAATGCGACGCCATTGCCCGAGCGAGTTGGAGCCACGCACGGGGAAGGTGGTGAGGCGCCTGGGACCATGCTCCGATGCAGCCAAGCTAACTCCCCCCTGGTTCGCCAAAACTGCTGGAAGATGGGAATATCCACAGTTTCCACAGGTTTATCCCCAGGCTAACCGGCATTCTAGCTCAGGTTCTCGGGCTTGTCCCCAAATGTCGGGGACGCACATCCCCGTGATCCCCAGCTTGCCCGATGGGCAGGTTCGGGTCCACCCATGGCTCAAGCCAAGCTACAGAGCGATCCAGGGCGTACCAGGCGGCCGAGGCTACCATCGCGGCGTTGTCGGTGCAGAAGGCGGGATCGGGAAACCAGGCGGTCAAGCCGGCCATCCGGGCTCGGTCAGCCACCTCCCGCCGCAGCGCGCTGTTCGCGGCCACGCCTCCGCATATCCCAACCCCGTGCACTCCCTCCCGGCAGCCCGCCCGGACCAATTTAGTGGCGAGGACCTCGGTGCATGCCTGCTGAAAAGAGGCGGCGACATCGGCCGGGCGCAGGGAACCCCCGGCCCGCCGCACAAACGTGGCGACTGCCGTCTTCAGGCCGGAGAAGCTGAAGTCGTCTCCTTCCTCGAGGTAGGCGCGAGGGAAGGAGATGGCCGAGGGATCCCCCCCGCGGGCAAGACGGTCAACCTCGGGGCCGCCCGGATAGCCCAGTCCCAGGAGGCGGGCGACCTTGTCAAAGGCTTCGCCCGCCGCATCATCGCGGGTCCTGCCCAGCACCTCGAGGCAGCCGTGGTCTCGCCATAACACGAGGTCGGTGTGACCTCCGGACACGATCAGGCAGACGGCGGGCAGCCGAAAGCCCTGTGTCTCCGCTCCGGGCAAGAAGTGGGCATACAGGTGCGCCTCAAGATGGTTTACGCCGAGCAACGGGATTCCGCGGGCGAAGGCCAAGGCACGGGCCGTGGTCGCTCCCACCAACAAGGAACCCACCAGCCCAGGACCGGCGG
>DOZU01000165.1 GCA_003517845.1 Clostridiales bacterium
ACACCTCTTCCCCGGTCCTGCCCGGTGATTTCTACGGCCCGGAGACGTTTCCTCCCCGGGTTGGGCTACCGGCCGTGGCTCCCGAGCGGGGCCCTGTGCTATAATCAGGAAGTCATGGATACGGAACAAGCGGTCAAGACCGTCGAGTTGCGCCGCCGCTTTCGGCGGGGGCGGGAAGCGGTCGACGCCCTCAACGGCATCAGCCTCGAGATCCGGCGCGGTGAGTTCTTCGGCGTGCTCGGCCGCAACGGCGCCGGCAAGACGACTTTCCTGCGCATTCTCGCCACCCTGCTGCACCCGAGTTCCGGCAGCGCGCTGGTGGGCGGGCATGATGTCGTCACCGAAGGACACCGGGTCCGCCGGATCATAAACCTGGTGTCCGGCGGCGAGACCTCGGGTTACGGCATTCTCACCCTGCGCGAGAACCTGTGGATGTTCTCGCAGCTTTATGGCATTCCGTCCCGCCAGGCGCTCGGCCGGATCGATGCCTACCTCGAGCGCTTCGGTCTTCAGGCTCAAGCCAAGGCCCGCGTGAGCGCGCTCAGCAGCGGGATGAAGCAGAAGATGAACCTCATCCGCGGGTTGCTGAACGACCCCGAGATCCTCTTCCTGGACGAGCCCACGGTCAATCTGGATGTGGAATCCGCCCGCGACATCCGATCGTTCCTCAAGGAGTGGGTGCGCGACGGCCATCGTACCGTCCTGCTCACCACTCATAACCTGTTCGAGGCCGAGGAACTCTCCGACCGGCTGGCCGTCATCGAAGACGGCCGGGTGATGGCGCTAGCCACACCTGCCGAACTGAAAGCCATGTCCGGGAGCGAGATCGTCTACGAACTGACGGTTCGGGACTTGCCCGGACCCCTCGGCCTGCCCGCCGGCCAGGCCGAGATACGTTCGCGCAGCGACGGTGTCTGCCTGCTCAACATCCGCCTCGAGGACGATTCCCAGCTCCCGTCGCTGCTCCAGGCGCTCGGCAGTGCGGGCGCAAGCCTCGTGTGGCTGCGCAAACGGGAGCCGACGCTGGAAGATGCCTTCGTGCGCCTGGTGGGGAAGGCGATCGATTGAGGATGCCGGTAGACCGGGGGCAAGACGGCGCCGCCATGGCCGGCCAGCAACCGGGCGCTTGGGCGATCGCCAACCTGCGAGCGGTTCGAGGCCGTGCTTTCGTGCGCGTCGTCGCCTTGACCCGGGATCTCCCCCTGCTACCTTTCGAGACCATCTTGCCCGCCCTGACCGTGGCAGCCTACATCTATCTGTATCGTTACCTGGGCGCGCCGCCGGGCTTCGCCACCATGGTGCTGCTGGGCGGGGTGATGATCACCTACTGGCAGAACGTGCTGTGGGCCATGGCTTCCCAGCTATACTGGGAGCGCATGAACGGAAACCTTGAACTCTACATGCTCCTGCCGACATCCCGGGTCAGCATCCTGCTCGGCATGGCCCTGGGCGGGATGTTCGCGACCACCGTGCGCGCGATGGCCACCCTGGGGGCGGGGCTAGTCCTCTTCCGGGTGCCCATCGCCGTGCCGGAACCCTTGCCCTTCCTCGCGCTCGCAATCCTGTCCCTGGTCGCCCTGTACGGCCTGGGCATGATGCTCAGTTCCCTGTTCCTGATGTGGGGGCGCGAGGCCTGGCACCTGTCCAGTCTCTTTCAGGAGCCGATCGACCTGTTATCGGGCGTCTACTTCCCCGTGCGGGCCCTGGGTCCGGTGGTGGCCGGCGCGGCCTCGCTCATCCCCCTGACCCTGGCCTTGGACGGGATGCGCCAGGTCCTGGTGCCAGGGGGGCAGGCGATGGGTTTCCTCCCCCTGCGGGCCATCATCGCCATCCTCGCCGCCATGGCCGTCATCTTCCCCGCCCTCGCCCAGGTGGCATTGAGCCAGGTCGAGCGTCTCGCCAAACGGGAGGGGAGGATCACTACCCGATGGCAGTGAACATCGCCCGGTTTCACCCGGGCCTGCGGCGCTGGCTGATGTCTTGCTGGGCGGCATGGAAAGTACTCAGTAACTGGACCGATCCCCTTCTGTTCGGTTTCTACCTGATCCTCCGCCCGGTGGCCACCATGCTCATCCTGATGGTCATCGTTCATGCCGTGGGTGGCGGCGATCGCGAGCGACTGGTGTTCCTGTACGTGGGAAACGCGTTCTTCCTGCTGCTCGTCGCGGGCGCCAACGCCTTCGAGGTGATCCACTACGATCGGGATTGGCACCAGACGATCAAGGCCCACTACCTTGCCCCCGGTTCCTATATGCTGCACGTCCTGGGCTGGGCCTCGGCGGAACTGGTCACCGGGGTCTTCTCCGCAGCCGTCTTGCTCACCGGCGGCCTGCTGGTTCTCGGGCTGCCCCTCGCCGTCCAACCCGCTTCGCTGATGCTGGTCCTGGCCCTCACCACCATGGCCGTGTTCGCCTTGAGCCTGCTCCTGGCCAGCCTCGCTCTGTATGCCAGCCATGGCGCCGAACTGGTGGCCGGCGGCACGACCGGGGTCATCTACCTGTTGTCAGGCCTGCTGTTTCCCCCGTCCATCCTGCCGACGCCCCTGAGGGAACTGGCGCAGATAAACCCCATGACCCACCTCGCCACCCTCTTTCGCGCCTCGCTGGGGCTGCCGGTCGTGCCCCCGGACCTCATCGGGCTCGCCTTCCGCGTCACGGTCATGCTGCTCATCGCCATCCACGTCTTCCGGTGGGCCTTCCGGCGCGCCGTACGCACCGGCATCATCGACCGGCGCCAGAACTACTGACCGCCGGACGGCGCGGGCGGACGGGAGAGCCCCGGCGCTACGAGCCGAGCACCGGCGCGATACGGTCGAGGGCCCAATCCAGTTCGTCTTCGGTGATCACCAGCGGCGGTGCGAGCCGGATCACATTGATATGGGTCTCCTTGGCCAGGATGCCCTGGGCCATGAGGCGCTCGCAGTACGGCCGCGCGTTGACGTCCAGTTCGATGCCGACGAACAACCCCCTGCCCCGCAACTCTCGCAGGTGAGGTATGGACAGTCGGCGGAGCCCTTCGACGAGCCGCTGGCCCAGCCGGTGGGAGCGACCTACCAGGTCTTCCTCGATGGTCACCCGCAGCGAGGCGAGGCCGACGGCGGCCGCCAGGGGGTTGCCGCCGAAAGTCGAACCGTGGGAGCCGGGCTCGAAGACGCCCATGATCTCATCGTCGGCCGCCATTGCCGAAACGGGATATACGCCGCCGCCGAGCGCCTTACCGAGGACATATACGTCCGGCACCACGTCTTCCCAGTCACACCCGAACATCTTGCCCGTACGCCCCAGGCCGGTCTGAATCTCGTCGGCGACCAGCAGCACGCGGTGGCGGCGGCATAGTTCGGCGGCGCCGGCCAGGTAGCCGGAAGGCGGAATGCGGACCCCGGCTTCGCCCTGAATCGGCTCGACGAGGAAGGCGGCGGTATTGGGGGTGATGGCGGCTTCCAAGGCGGCCAGATCGCCATAAGGGATGACCCGGAAGCCGGGAGTGAACGGGCCGAAATCCGTCCGGTATGCGGGTTCGGACGAGAAGGACACCACGGTTATCGTCCGCCCGTGGAAATTGCCCTCGCACACGATGATCTCCGCCCGATCCGGGGGAATGCGCTTCACGCGATAGGCCCAGCGGCGCACGGCCTTGACGGCGGTCTCCACCGCCTCCACGCCGGTATTCGCGGGCAGCACCTTCTCCTTGCCGGTCACGGAAGCTACTTCCCGGTAGAACTCGCCCAATCGGTCGTTGTTGAAAGCGCGGGAGGTCACGGTGACCGAATCCGCCTGGTCCTTGAGCGCCTTGACGATTCGGGGATGGCGATGCCCCTGGTTCAGGGCGGAGTAGGCGCTGAGCATATCCATATAACGGTTTCCTTCCGGGTCCCAGACCCAGACGCGTTCGGCCCGGGAGACCACCACGGGCAGCGGGCTATA
>DOZU01000223.1 GCA_003517845.1 Clostridiales bacterium
TCGAGCGGAACATGCCGGTGGTCACGCCGGAGGGGCTGGCGGGCCGGGTTGTTCGCACCAGCGCCGACACGGCAACGATTCTCTTCTTGCTTGACCGGGATAGCGGAGTTGCCGTCGGGATCTACCGGGGAGTTCCGGGAGATGAAGCTCCGGCACTGAAGTCATTCGGTGTGGTGCTGGGCCAAGGGGAACACGGGGCTACGCTGCGCCTGCGGGTCTTCGCCCATGATGCTCGGATCGAACCCGGTGACCGGGTGGTCACATCCGGCCTGGGCGGGACATTTCCGCCCGGCATCCTCGTGGGGGAAGTCCACCGCGTGGACGCCGGCGCCTTTGACCTGGTAATAGAGGCGGAAGTGATGCCGGCGGTTGATTTCGATCGCATCACCGAGGTACTGGTAGTCGCTGACCCGGTTGCCGGACAAGCCCCATGAGAGCACCGGTCTTCGTGGGGATGATCGTCCTCGCCCACGTGGTGCAGGGTGTGGTCGCCCCGTACCTGGCCATTGAGCGCGTGAAACCGGATCTAGTACTCCTGGTCACCCTCGCTTATGGCCTGCTGTATGGCCCTGGGGTGGGAGGACGTTTCGGGTTGATCAGTGGTCTCCTTCAGGACCTGCTGCTCGGCAGGTACCTGGGAGTCTTTGGCCTGACCCGCATGGCAGCAGGCTATCTGGCGGGTGTGGCTGAGCGTAGGCTCTACCGGGAGAGCCTGTTGATCCTCACCGCCACCGGGGCCGGGACGTCGATCTTCGCCGACCTGCTGTTCATGGCGCTGATGAGCGCGACCGGCTATCCCCTCGACCCGCTCACCGACATGGGACGCGTGGTGATACCGGTGGCGCTGTATAATGGGCTTTTGACTCCCCTTGTCTACCGGGCGGTGCAGCGTATTCGTCGATGGGAACGGACCAGGACCAGGGACGGGGAGATGGTGCAGTGAAACCCGATGGTCAGAGAGACGGGGTACGACGGCGTCTTGTCTTCCTTCAGGCCTTCCTGGCCATACTGCTGCTAATCCTCCTGGCCCGCTCGGCGCACCTGCAGCTCCTCATGGGCGAGTACTATCAGGAGTTGGCGCGCGGCAACGCCCTGCGCCTCGTCAGAATGCCCGCTCCCCGGGGCCGGATCTTCGACCGGCACGGCCGACTATTGGCCGGCAACCGTCCCGCCTTCTCCATATCACTTCTACATCCGGGCACGGCAGCGGTCGATGCGACCATCGAAACCCTCGCGCCGCTAGTCGGCATGACCGGGGGGGAGATTCAGGAAGCCGTCCGCCGGCATGGCGATCGGCTGTTCGAACCGATTCGGCTGCAGTCGGACATCGATCCGGCGACCCATAGTCGAGTTGAAGAGAGCCGCGCCGACCTCCCCGGGGTGATAGTCGAGACGGGCCCGGTCCGGCATTACCCCTACGGAGAACTGGCGTCCCACCTGCTGGGGTTTGTAGGGGAAATCGACCCCTGGGAACTCGACCTCCTCGAAGGATATCGACTTGGCGACATTTTGGGCAAGACCGGCATCGAAGCGGTTCTCGATCGCGAACTCCGGGGTCGGGATGGGGGAAGTCAGGTTGAGACGGACGCCCGGCACCGACCGATACGAGTGCTTGGCCAGCTCGATCCGCTTGCCGGCCACGATGTTGTCCTGACCATCGACGCCGAGTTGCAGAAAGTCGTCGAACAGTCGCTGGCCGACACCATGGCTGCCGTGCGCGCCCACCCGGTCAACCCCTATCGCGCCACCTCCGGGGCGGCGGTGGTGCTCAAGGTGGATACCGGAGAAGTGCTGGCGATGGTGAGTTACCCCGGTTTCGATCCGAACCAGTTTGCCAGCCGCATGCCCGCTGATTACCTGCGGGCGTTGCGCGCGGATCCCTTGAGTCCCTTCCTCAATCGAGTCACATCCGGCCTGTACTCGCCAGGGTCTGCCTTCAAGATGGTGACGGCCATCGCCGCCCTCGAATCCGGACGGGTCACTCCGGATGAGACTGTGGTCTGTACCGGAGTATTTCGGGTGACCGCCGGGCATGTCAAGCGATGCTGGAGACCGGGAGGCCATGGTCCAGTGAATATCCGCCAGGCCATAGCCGTCTCCTGCAACTCCTTCTTCTATGAGATGGCCAAGCGGGTGGGGGTCGACTTGATAGCATACCATGCGCGAGCGCTGGGGCTGGGCTACTCTACCGGAATCGAACTGCGCCCTTCGGACAAGCCGGGAACCGTGCCCGACCGCGCGTGGAAGCGGGCCCGCTTTCCCCATGATCCGACTTTCTGGCTGGCGGAAGAGCTTGACGCGGCTATTGGCCAGGGATTCCATCAGTACACTCCCTTGCAGATGGCCGTGTACGTCGCGGCCCTCGCCAATGGCGGTGCAAGATATCAACCATACGTAATGAGTCGGATTGTCGATCCGGCAAGCGGCCGTACTGTCCGCGAGAACCTCCCGCGCCTCACCCACCGGACCGCCATCTCCCCCGAAACGCTGAGTATCGTCCGCGAAGGCATGCAGCTGACGACCACCGGTGGCACCGCGGCGTGGCAGTTCGGCCCGACCTTCCGGCAACGTCATGGCTTCGACGTGGCGGGCAAGACGGGGACCGCAGAGGCCCCTCCCGCATCAGGCAGAGACCACTACGCTTGGTTTGTGGCCTTTGCGCCGGCCGACAATCCCACGATAGCGATTGCCGTTGTAGTTGAGGAAGGGGGGAGCGGCAGTCTGGCAGCCGCACCTGTGGCCAGAGCGATTATCGACCACTACTTTCAGCTCACCTCGGATGCTCCGGAACTCCCCCGGGATCTGCCGCCCGGAGCGGGGGACTGATATCGGAACCCGCCGTCGAAAACGGACGATAAACGCTGTTTGACCGGGAACCCATCCGGGAGGAGTCCGAAGATCGCCCGCGAAACCCCTGTACCAGTTTCTGGTAGAGGGGTGGTGGCGTGCGAGCCCGGAGAAGCGGAAATTCCCGTGGTGCCTTGTCCTTGCCGGCGGGCCAGGAGGAAAGCGCCCCGCGTCCTGTCGCCGAGGGCGCCGCCGCCGAACCCATGACTGCTCCGGCCGAGCTTCCGGAACTGCACGACCTCCTGCTCAGCGATGAATCATCCATCGGTGAACCGGCTCGTCAGCTTCGGGAGCAGCCCACTCCCCTGATGCTGGAAGGGGGGCCGCTCCGCTCCGATCGAATCCCCGCAGGCGAGCGAACAGACGGGGACACCCTCCTGGTCCGGAAGACCTTGCGTTCCGGTCAACATGTGGGCCATCGCGGCAATGTGGTCGTCTTGGGGGACGTTAACCCGGGGGCGGAGGTGGTTGCCGCCGGAGACATTCTGGTGCTGGGGGCGCTCCGCGGCGTGGCTCACGCGGGCGCGCGGGGCGACGAGCAGGCGCTGGTGGCGGGTTTCCGTCTTCGGCCGACCCAACTCCGGATAGGCACGCACATTGCCCGCGCTCCAGACGGCGACATTACCGGTCCCGAACAGCCGGAGGTGGCACTGGTGAATGAGGGTCGGGTGGTCATCCGGCCCTATTGCCCTACCGGCAGGGATCGAGCAGGGGTTCCGCAATGCGGTGGCGGGGGCCCGGCGGGCGCTGATCGTGACTACTCCCGAGGTCATGGCGGTCCGGGACGCCGACCGCATCATCGGGCTCCTCGAGGCGACGGGAATTCGCGAACCGGAGTTGATCATCAACCGCATCCGCCCGGCGATGGTGCGCCGCGGAGATATGATGGATATCGATGACATCATCGACATCCTCGCCGTCGACCTCCTCGGCGTGGTCCCGGAAGATGAAGTGATGCTCATATCGGGCAACCGCGGGGAACCGGCCGTATTGAACGGGTCCTCGCGGGCCGGCGAGGCCTTCCGGAACATAGCCCGCCGGCTCCGCGGAGAGAGCGTGACCATGTATGAGCTGGAGCGCAGTCGGGGCATGTTCAGCCGCATCAGGAGGATGATCGGGGTTGAGCGCGGCTAGAGGGCACCTGAAGGCCATATGGAGTTGGTTTCGGCGCGACCGGGGCGGTGGGAGCAGCTGTCTTGCCCGGGAAAGGTTGCGACTGGTCCTCGTCCACGACCGGACAAACACCTCACCGGGTGTTCTGGAGATGCTGCGCGAGGATCTCATCGAGGTTATCTCCACCTACATGGATATTGATCGACCGGCAATGGAGGTGAGCCTCTCCCGGAACGGAGACTCGGTCGTGGTCATCGCCAGCATTCCCATCCTCGGAGTGAAACGGCAACTGCCGGGCGCCAGTTAGGGAAAGGGTATGGGCGCGCGTGGCGCGAAGCACTAACCGACGCCAGGCGTCACGGGTAATGATCGGCGGCGCACCGTGACCTGGGCGGACGAGGAGATGCGCCATGGGCCACCTACCGGCTGGCCGGCAGCTCGGGTTATTCCCCGGAAGCCAGCATGAGCCGACAAGTCAAGTCACCTCGCCGATCCTGCATGCCGAACCTGCCGAACCACCATCCCCGGACCCGGCCGACCAGCAGGGCGCGACGGGAAAGCCCGAGTTACTCAACGCGCTCGCCGATTCGGCTCGCGATTGTCGCGCGTGCTCCCTCCGAGCCGGATGCCGGAGTGTGGTGTTCGGTGAGGGAGACCCTTGCGCCCGACTGGTGCTGGTAGGCGAAGGGCCTGGTCAGGTCGAGGACGAGTTGGCCCGACCATTTGTCGGGCCGGCCGGGCAACTCCTCGACCGGATCCTGGCGGCGGCTGACTTCCGCCGACAAGACGTATTCATCACCAACGTGGTCATGTGCCGTCCCCCCGGCAACCGCGTCCCCTTGCCCGGCGAGGTCGCCGCTTGCCGCCCCTGGCTGGATCGAAAGCTGGCCATCATCCGCCCCCGGATCATCGTGTGCCTGGGTGCCTTGGCCATCCAGACGCTGATCGAGACCGGGCTGCCGGTCGGCCGGGCTAGAGGCCGGTGGTTCGAGCGAGACGATTCCTTCGTCCTGGCCACCTACCATCCCGCGGCAATCCTCCGTGACCCGGGGAAACGCCGCCCGGTGTGGGAAGACTTCTGTCGGGTGCGGTCGCGCTATCTCGAGTCAACCGCGAGATGAAGGACGGTCACGCCGGACGATGAAGGCCGATCTGCCCCGCCGCGTGGCTATCTTGAGCCGGAACCGGGACGCCACCATAGCCATCGGACTCGCCGTAGGTCGCCGACTGGCGGCCGGGGACTTCGTTGCGTTGCGGGGGCCGCTCGGCGCGGGCAAGACCTGTTTCGCTCAAGGTCTACTCACCGGATTGGAGGTGAGGGGAGGAGGACGAAGCCCCACCTTCGTCCTCATGTACTGCTATGAAGGCCGTGTACCCGTGTGTCATCTGGATGCCTACCGGCTGAACGCCCCGGAAGAGCTGCTCGAGCTAGGCTGGGAAGAACTGCTCTCAGGGCCGGCGGTGGTCATCCTGGAATGGTCCGATCGGGCAACCGCCCTCCTGCCTCCGGACCGCCTGGAAGTGGAGTTGGAACCGACGGCTGAGCAGGACGATCGGCGCTTGATCGCCCTGACGGCCACCGGCGACCGGCATCAGGCACTCATAGCTAGCCTTGACCCCGGCAGGTGATGCTGACTTGCTCCTGCTCGCGATGGACGCATCGACCGCTTGTTTGAGCCTGGCGCTGACGAGTGACGATGGGCTTCGACTGGAGGTGGCGCAAAAGGGACCGGCGACCCGAGCCGAGTCGGTGCTCCCCGCCGTCTATCGGCTGTTTCGGGACGCCCAGTTGTCCCCGTCGGAGCTTCAGGCAGTGGTAGTAGGAGTCGGTCCAGGTTCCTTCACCGGCACGCGCGTCGCCGTGGCCGCGGCCAAAGGCTTGGCTTACGGCCGCAACCTCCCCCTCGTGGCCGTCTCGACGCTGGATACGATGGCTGCGGGTCTGCCCGCGCCCGGACTCCGCGTCTGCCCCCTGCTGGATGCCAGGCGCGAGGAGGTATACGGGGCGGTGTACCAGAACCCATGTGCCGGCCGCCCGCTGGCCGGCTACGTCAACCTGCCCTTGGTTGAGTTCCTGAGTCTGCTGGATGATGGGCCGGCAGCCTTCCTTGGGGATGGGGCGTTGCGTTACCGCGAGCGGATTGCCGAGCACCTGGGTGACCGGGCCTGGTTCGCTCCAGAAGAGCATGCTCATCCCCGGGGGTTGGTGCTCGCCCGCCTGGGCAGGGAACGACTGCGGGCAGGAGAGACGACCGACCCCCATACCCTGGTTCCCCTTTATCTGCGACGTTCGGAGGCGGAGCAGGCGTGGCCCAAGAGTCCCCGGTCTTGAGCGGTGGCGAGGAGATCCGCCGGATGAGCATCGACGATCTTGACCAGGTGATGGACATCGAGGCGGTGTCCTTCCCCACTCCCTGGTCCCGACAAGCCTATCGGCGCGAGATTGCAGATAATAGTTACGCGCACTATCTTGTGATGCTGGCAGGAAGAGAGGTCATCGGCTATGGCGGCATGTGGGTGGTTCTCGACGAGGCGCATGTCACC
>DOZU01000179.1 GCA_003517845.1 Clostridiales bacterium
CCCCGCTCTTCCTGACGCAGCAGATCGTTGAGCCGATCGATGCGCTTGCGGATGGTGGTGAAGTTCGTGAGCATGCCGCCCAGCCATCGCTGGTTGACGTGGAACATGTCGCAACGGTTGGCTTCCTCGGTGACGGTCTCTTGAGCCTGTTTCTTGGTCCCCACCATCAGCACGGTCTGGCCCGTCGACACGAGGTCCCGCACGAAGTTGTAGGCTTCCTCAATCTTCCGGACCGTCTTCTGCAGGTCGATGATGTAGATGCCGTTCCGTTCGGTGAAGATGTACATGGCCATCTTGGGGTTCCAGCGCCGGGTCTGATGGCCGAAGTGGACGCCGGCCTCGAGCAGTTGCTTCATCGAAACTACGGACAAGTTCTCGTCTCCCTTCCGGTTATCCCTCCGCCGCCCGCATTGACCCGAACACCGGCCGAGCCGGACCCGTCCGCGCCTATGGGCAGCGTGCGTAGTCGGTGCTCCGTGCGCACCATGGTGAAGTATATCATAGCCGACTCACGAGCGGCAAGGCAGCGGGGGCAAACCGGTCCGCACTTGTGAGCGGTTCTCATCGAAAGTGACATCCCGTACCCGGTGCAGGCGGTTCTCGATCTCCCAGTGACCCCGTGCTAGCTTGAGCAGCCGTCCCGGCCCAGCCTGCTGGGGCGAGAGGCTTGTGATGTCGGAAGGGGTTTCCCTGCGAGGTCTCATCCCCAGGAGGTCGGTGGTCTGCCGGTCGAGGCGGAAGACCTGTACCGCATGGGGGAAGGCGATGTACCCTTGCAGGGCAGAACTCGTCCTGATGGTGCGCAGCTCAATTTCCAGCGCCTTTATGTCCTCGAGCAAAGTGGCCTGGTTGCCCTTGACCGTGAAGACATGGTCCGCAGCCTTTTCTGAGG
Source organism: Clostridiales bacterium (assembly GCA_003517845.1). GTDB lineage: Bacteria > Bacillota > Sulfobacillia > UBA995 > UBA995 > UBA995. The sequence goes on from DOZU01000179.1 coordinate 893, forward strand.
TTTCCCCCCTCTCGCCCCGGGCAGGACCAGGAACCGCTGATTGTTGACCACAAATCGCAGCCGCTGCCACCTTCGCTCCGGCGCCCGGCCAATCCACTGGTCCCGGGGGCCACAGGCCAGTACGGCCGCCCCCCACCCCAACAAGGCCATCAACTCGTCCCGGGCACGCTGCTCCGTGGGGAGAATCGGTCGCACAACCATGGCCCGCAACTCGCTGTTATCAGCCTCGGGTCCGGGAACGCCCGCTCGGGCGGAGGCTCCTTCATGACCCCACCCTATCACACCCGGCGAACAGACCAGACCCTCTCTCAACGCCCTGCATGCCCTTGGTTTCTCAAGACTTTGACGTGGTCTTGGGGCAGGGGCCCCGCCGTCGCCTCACCGGAGCTTCTTCAGCTCCTCGAGCAGTCGCTCATTGAGGACCTTGATGTAGGTCCCCTTCATGCCGAGAGACCGCGACTCGATCACGCCGGCGCTCTCGAACTTGCGGAGCGCATTGACGATCACCGAACGGGTTATGCCCACGCGATCGGCAATCTTCGATGCGACCAGCAGCCCTTCCTGACCGCCCAGTTCCTCGAAGATATGCTGAACCGCCTCCAGTTCCGAGTAAGACAACGTACCCAGAGCCACCTGCACGGATGCCTTCTTGCGCGCTTCTTCCTCGGCCTTCTCCGCCTTCAGGCGGAGCATCTCCATCCCCACCACCGTCGCCGCGAATTCGGCGAGCACGAGGTCACTCTCATCGAAGTGCTTGCCAAACCTCGCAACCAGCAACGTGCCCAGGCGATCGCCCCCGGCGGCTATCGGCAAGACGGTCGAAATCTTGCCCCGCTCGATGCAATCTTCGCCCCGCCGGAAGAGGCAACTCGCATCCGTCTGGGTGACATTGGCGCTGGTCTCATCAAGCCGGAGCAACGCCTCGGCATAGTCAGGCGGGAAACGTTCTTCCAGCAATACGTCCTCCTTGAGGACGTCGCACTCGAATCCTTCCGCCAACATGTAGCCTATGATCTTGCCCCGGTTGTTGATTATATACACGTTGGCAGCGATCAAATCTGATAGCACCCGGGCAATCTGTTTGAATTCCTCCGGCTGCCCGGCCAGTCGCTGCACCAGCCGCCCCATGGCCCGCGTCTTATCCAGTAGTCCCCTCACCCGTGGCCCGCCTCCTTAACTAGTCCCCGGCCGCATGAGCATCAAAGTATATAGCGGCTCACATCATGAGCCTCGACTATGTCGGCCAGTCTGTGCTTGACATATTCGCTGTCAATTGTGACATTTTCCTTCCCGTCGCCTGGCGCATTGTAGGATACGTCCTCCAGGAGTTTCTCCATGAGCGTGTGCAATCTGCGCGCCCCGATATCCTCGGTCTGCTGGTTCACCAGGCTGGCCATGCGAGCGAGTTCGCGCACTCCGTCCGGAGTGAACGCGAGTCTCACCCCTTCTGTCGCCAGCAACGCTTCATACTGCTTGGTCAGTGCGCACTCGGGTTCGGTCAAGATGCGGTAGAGGTCATCGGTCCGCATCGGCTCGAGTTCAACGCGGATGGGCAGCCGCCCCTGCAGTTCGGGGATCAGGTCCGACGGCTTGACCGCGTGGAAGGCGCCCGCCGCGATGAAGAGCACGTGGTCGGTGCGTACGGCGCCGTACTTG
>DOZU01000213.1:0-4685 GCA_003517845.1 Clostridiales bacterium
GGCGCTCGAGAGCGCGCTGGGTGAGCCGCTCGGCGAACTCGGCGTCGATTTGGCCGTTACCCGCAGCGGCAGGGTGTTCATCCTCGAAGTCAACGCCAAGCCTTACCGCATGACCTGGGGTTGGGGATCGGGTCCCACCTTCCGCTATCCCTTGGCCTATGCCCGATATCTGGCCCGGTTCGTCTGATGTGAGGGAGATCGGCCCGTGGGCAAACTCTTTCTCTATCCACCCGGCGACCGTTCGGGAGAGGAACTAGCCCGCCGCCTGTACCCGCGGGGCATGGCGGTGGCCTCGGACCCGGGAAACGGTGACTGGGAGACCGTGGTGCGCTGGCGCAATCTGATCGGAGACGACGCCCGCTACCCGGTGGTGCTCAATGAATGCCGGGCGGTGCGCGACCTCGAGTCCCGATGGCCGGCCGTGCTGCAAGTCAACCGGATTCCGGTCTCGTCCAGGGCGGCCGCCAAGAGTCCGCTCTCCGGCACCTATCGGATATTCGTGTGCAACCTGCGGCCGCTTGCCGCCTACCGGGCGACCCGGCGAAGCTGGCAGCGAGTCCACCGGCGACTGCCGCGCCTCAGTCATCGCGCGGCGCGGGCGGCCTACTTTCTCGGACTCGACTTCGGAGCCGTGGACGCGACCCGCGGCGGCAGTATCCTGAATGTTCACCCCTTCCCCGACTTGCCCTCGAGCCTGGTGGGGTCCTTCAGCACCGCGCTGGCCGGTTTGGCCGCAGAACTCGAGCATCGGGTCCACTCGCGGCGGTTGACCGGGGCGGCGCCGCGGCCGGCCGTCCTCGGCGCCGATCCGGAGTTCATGCTGCTGCGCGCGAGGACGGGTCGCATGGTGCCGGCCTCGGCCTTCTTCCCCCGCTATGGCTTCGTTGGCTGCGATGAGCGGGCGGTATGGACGCCCCGTCGGCGCCGGGCGCTGGCGGAGATTCGCCCCCGGCCGCGCTCCGACCCCCGGGAGTTGGCGGAGGCCATCCGGGGAGGTCTGCGCCGGGCCTTGCGCCGGGCGTCGCGCCGTCGCGTCCTCGGCATTGCCGGCAACATGCCCTTTCGCGGGTTCCCTACCGGCGGCCACATCCACTTCTCCGGCGTCCGGCTGGGCTCTCGGCTCATGCGCGCCCTGGACAACTATCTTGCCTTACCCTTGCTCATGGTCGAAAACGCCCGTACCGCCCGATTGCGGCGCCGCCGATATGGCTTTTTGGCCGATTGGCGCACCAAACGCCACGGATTCGAGTACCGGACACCGGGAAGCTGGCTGGTGTCGCGGGAGGTGGCGCTTGGAGCCCTTTGTCTGGCCAAGTTGATCGGCGAGGACTTCGAACTGCTCCGAAACGCCCCCTTGCAAGAGGCTCCTCTCACCCGCGCCTTCTACCGGTGTGATAAGCAGGCGCTGCGGCCGGTCATCGCCGGGCTATGGCGTGACCTCTCCCTGACCCCAACCTATCGCCTGTTTCGGCCCGAACTCGAGACCCTGCGCGCCAGAATGGACGAGGCCTGGGAAGCGAGCGAGCGGGAGGACCTGCGCCGAACCTGGGGGCTGATCCCCCCCCGGAGGCGGCCCTCCCGCGGTCGCCGCTGACTTGTTACCGCAATCCAGCGTGGCCGGCGAGGCTGCTCATGGCCCGCTCAGCCTGACGGATCCTCGCCTCCAGAGGCTCCCGGGCCGAGACTTCCACCAGGAAGGCGGGGAGGCCGAGGAACTCCCCGGCCGCCCGCACCAGGCTCCCCCTGACCGGGCCGCGCAGCGCCGTCCACCGGGCTATGGTCCGGGACTCCCCGGCGTTGAGGTCGGCGACCAGCTGGTCGGCCAGGCGCTCGGCTCCGGTCACCGGGTGGTAAATGACCGTCTGGCCGAATTCGCCCCGGTTACTCCGGTAGTAGTCGGCCCCTTCCGTGAAAGTGAGGACATGGGTCACCCGATGTCTGCGGATCGCTTCCCAGATACCGGCGGCCAGGGGTCCGACCGGGCTCTGGCCGGCCGCCATCGGGAAGGCCCGGTTGAGGTCGCCCTCGCCGGGCACGGCCGCCTGTCCGAGGTCCAGGGCAAGCCGGTTGGCCTCGGGCAGCACGAGCAGGCTGCCGCGCTGCGGCCGCCATCCCTGGGTCACGAGTTGCCGGGTCGCGGTTGCGCTCCAGGTCTCGGACCCGCGCAGACCACCCACCATCAGGACCACCGGGCCTGGCTGGCCACTATCGATCCGGTACAGCGGGGTGGCGTGCCGGGTGTCGGGGGCGATCCACTCGCGGCTCACCCCGGCGGGCAACGGGGGTGGAACCGGCTCCGGGTAGACGGGAGCGGCCAGGTTCAATGCGGTCAGCAGCCCGTCGGCGATTCGCGCCCCGCGGTCCGCCCGGATCGCCGGGGCCTGGCGGCGACACAGGACCACCAGGAACGCCGGGATGCTCAGGACCTCGCCGGCGGCCCGGGCCAGGCTCCGGCGGACCGGGTTGCGCAGCACGGTGAAGCGGGGCAAGTTCCGCTCCTCGATCCGGTTGACGGCCGACCCCATCGCCTGGGCAAGCGAGGCGGATTCCCCGACCGGGAAGTGGATGATGGTCTGGCCGGAATCGCCCAGGCCGGCCAGGTGGTACCGATCTTCCTCCACGAAACTGACCAGGTAATCGACCGATTCCTCACGCAGGAGCGACCATATGCCTCGGGCCACGAGATCGGAGGGGATCTCCCCTGCAGCCTGGGGGAAAGAACGGTTCAGGTCGACGCCCCCCGGCGGCGTACGGGAGCCGGCGGCCATGGCCGTCCGGCTCGCTTCGGGTAACACGAGCAACCGGCCGGCCCTGATGGGGAAGTCAGTTGCCAGTCGGGCGGCCGCGGCGGCGCCGGGCTCATCCCCACGCAGGCCGCCGACGACGAGGACGGTAGGTCCCGGCTCCCGGCCTACGATGACCCGCAGTGGGGTGGCGTGCGCCGTGCCAGGGAAGAGGATACGGGTGAGCGGGCCAGGCAAGGGAGCGCGCTCCTTCAGGCCGAGCCGGGCCAGCAACTCATCGGCGGCGGCCAGACCCTGGGCGGCCCGCGCGTCCGGCGACTCCCGGGCTGTCAACACGATCAGGAAGGACTTCGCCCCCAACCACTCCCCGGCCGACCGGGCCAGGCTCCCGAGCACCGGCGGGCGCAAGGTGGTAAACGTCGCGAGCTGGCGGTCGACGGTCAGGTTCGCCGCGGCCGCCATCGCCTCGGCCAATGCCTCGGTCCCCGGGTTCGGGTAGTAGACGATGGTTTGTCCGAAGTCGCCTGCGCCCGCCTGATGGTAACCGGCGTCCTCCACGAAGCTGACGACGTGGTCAATCCCGTAGGTGTTGAACAGTTGCCAGATGGCTGCGGCCAGGGCCGAAGTCGGCTGGACCCCCGCCGACCGGGGGAAGGCCCGGTTCAGGTCGCCCTCGCCCGCAGCCGTGCGGGTGCCGGCGGCGATGGCCCTCCGGTAAGCCTCGGGTAGTACCAGCAATCTACCGGTGGTCACCTGAAGCTGGGCCGCGAGGCGGGCAGCCGCCATCGCCCCCGGCTCATCGCCGCGAAGGCCGCCCACGACCAGTACGGACGGGCCAGGTGATCCGCTCTCCCAGGCATACACGGTCGTGTCATCGGCGGTGCCAGGGCGGAGGGAGAGCCGATTGAGGCCGGGTACAAGGGCCGGCGGCGGGTCGGTGCCCCGGGCCCGGTCACGCCCAGCTCGCGGAGGAAGATCTCCACTACTTGGACGTGGTAGGCAATTCGTTCCGCCAGGGGCAGCCTTCGCGAGGTCTCGAACAGGTAGGAGTTCACCCCGAGGAAGGCGCCGGCGGCCCGGGCGATGCTGCCCTGCACCGGGTAGCGTAACAGGGTGAATTGGTGTAGCGACACGCTGATGCCGCGGTTCAGTTCCTCCACGGCCAATCGCCCGAGGGGGGTGGCAATAGCCGATGGATAGTGGATGATCGTCTGACCCACCGAGTTGACGGCGGGATTCCGGTAGAAGTCGAGCGCCTCATGCAAGTCGAGAAGCCACTCCACCCGGTAGTCGCTGAAGACCCGCCAGATCTCGCGGGCGATCATCTCCGTCGGCTGGCCGCCGGCAAGGCCGGCGACACGAGGACTAACTGTCCCAGTATCAGCAGCCAGGCCAGGAGCAGCTTCAGGTGAATGCGGACGGGACTGGACATCGGTCCACCCCTTTCTTGTCTCCCCAGCAACAGGCGATATGCGAACATTGGTCCAGCTAGGGAGAACTTTGGTGGACCGCCCATTCGTCACCAGCCCAGGAGTATCCTCCCCCGCTTAGCAGGTATTTTGTGCCAATGCATCTGGTTTAGCTGCGGTTTCCTTGCGGCAAGCGGCAACGGGCTTATAACAGGCCCTTATCCCCACGGGCCACTACGGGGGTGAAAACGCCAGGACGACGGGAGACCTCATTGTCGGGGCACGGTCGTGCGGCGCCCATTCGGAGGTAGGGGCGGGTTCAGAANNCTCGCGGGCGATCATCTCCGTAGGCTGGGCGCCGGCGGTCGTCGGGAACACGCGGTTGAGGTCATACCCGCCTATGGGCGAGTTTCGCGTCCGTTGCTCGACAGCAGGACGGTTGGCCTCGGGGATGACGATCAGCGTCCCGGCGGCAATCTCCCGGTTGGTGAAGCGTCGCGCGGCCATCCAGCCGGCCACTTCGCTGCCGTGC
>DOZU01000213.1:4914-6764 GCA_003517845.1 Clostridiales bacterium
TCAGAACCCGCCCCTACAGGGGCCGTGGCCTTGATGGTGAGTCCGCTTCCGTAGGCAAGGGGCAGGGCGGGGCGTCAGGGGAGCAAGCCGAGTTCCTCGAGGAGGGTGTCGACGAACAGGAGCTGTTGCCGAACCCGGGTGGTCCGGTGTTGGCGAGCGCTGGTCTCGAAGATGTAAGCATGGACGTTGCGGTATTGTCCTGCGGCCCGGGCCAGGCTGCCGGGGACGGGGAACTCGAGCAGGGTGAAGCGGTGGCGGGGTGCGTCTATCCCCTCATTCAGCCGCTCGAGCGCGATCTCTGCCATGCGCCGAGTACGCGGCGAGGCCGGGTAGTAGATGATGGTCTGCCCCACCGAATCCGTGTCGGGATTCAGGTAGAAATCGAAGCCCTCGTGGAGGTCCAGCAGCCATTCGACCTCGAATTCATCGACCAGGTCCCAGATGGACCCGGCCAGGGCGGAGCGCGGCCGCCCGCCGGCAGCGGTGGGAAACTCGCGGTTGAGGTCCCGTGCGCCAGGCGCCGCCCGCCGGGAGGCCGCGATGGCCAGGCGGTTGGCGTCGGGGAGCACCAGCAGCGTGCCGGCGGCCACGGTGAATTCGGCGACTATCCGGGCTGCCAGGTACCCGGCTTCCTCATCGCCATGGATTCCGCCCACCACGAGGACTGCCGGTCCCGGCCGTTCGCCGCGGATCACGTATAGCGGCGTCGCGTGCCGGGTCCCCTCGGCCACGACGCGTACCTCGCGGGCATGGGCAGGCCACGCGACCATAACGACGATTAGCATGGAGCATATCAGGGTGCCGACGAAACGGGAGTTTCGGGTCGATACCAAGCTATCACCCCTTCTTAGTCGACGGTCATGTTCCTCGGCGCACCCCGGGGCATGAAAACGGCAGGGAGGCGGTAGCCCCCATTTTCTTGCTGGGACAGATCGCGATGCACTTGGGGGTGGGGGCGGGCTCCGAACCCGCCCTACCTGGACCACAGCCATGGCCGCTGGGATGCCGAGATCGCGCTTCTCAGTACGTTTCGACGCTGACGATGCAGCTATCCTGCGCCATCGGCCGGCACTATTTCCCATGAGGGAGGTCGGGACCCATGATCGACCCGGCAGCGGCTCGCGAACGACTTCGGGAAACGGTAGGCGAGTTGTTCCAGGCCGGGCTGGTGACCCCCACCGGCGGCAACGTGAGTGTCCGCACCGGGCCGGAGGAGTTCTGGGTCACGCCGGCGACACGGTTCAAGGGCCGGCTGGTGAGTTCGGATATGATGCGGGTGGACCTGGCAGGACAGGTACTCGAGGGCGAGGGTCTCCCCTCCAAGGAGACACCTCTGCACGGCAGCCTCTATCGGGCCAGACCGGATGTGGGGGCGATCGTCCATGCCCATCCGCCCTTTGCCACCCTCTTCGGGCTTTACTCCTTGCCGGTGCAACCGGTGACGGCCGACGCCGTATCGTTCCGCGATCTCCCGACAGTCGAGTTCGTGCTGCCGGGTACCCGGGAATTGGGCCGCCGGGTGGCCGAGGTGCTGGGCAAAGAGACGGCCATCCTGCTCCGCAATCACGGGGCGGTGACGGTGGGTGCCGACCTCCGGCAGGCGGCCGATCGGTGCCATGCCCTGGAGGAGACCTGTCGCCTCCTGCTCCTCGCCCGGATGCTGGGCGAGTCGCCGGCGTCCATCCCCGAACCGCTGGCGGCAGCCCTGTTCATGATCCACACCCGAAGAGAAGAGGCTGAACGCAGGATCGGGCGTGGCGCCGGCGAAGGGTGAATAGTTCGGGGCAGGGGCCGCGAGGACCAACGTGGTCGTAGCCTTGGCTGTATTGCGTTGTAGGGGCGGGTTCAGA
>DOZU01000202.1 GCA_003517845.1 Clostridiales bacterium
GATCGGCGTGGCCGGCCTGGTTGCGCTGGATGAAGGGCAACGGCGCACTTTGCTCGGCCAGCGACAAGCGATGACCGAGTTCCTGAACCGGGTGACCGACTTGCTGGCCAAGGCCGTCGCCCTGAATCACGCCGCCCAAGGGCCGGCCTCCCCCGATCGCCTTCCCGGACGGCCGGAGGCAAGCCGGAGGATGTTCGAGTTCTCCGACATCAAGGGGATGAGCCCGGCGATCCAGAGGGCCAAGGAACTCGCCCTACGGGTGGCCGCGGGCGACGCTACCGTGCTGCTCCTCGGCGAAAGCGGCACGGGGAAGGAGATGTTCGCCCAGGCGATCCATCGCGCCGGCCGCCGCGCGCCCGGGCCATTTGGGGTCATCAATTGTGGGGCCATCCCGGAAAACCTCCTGGAGAGCGAAGTGTTCGGGTACGAGGGCGGGGCTTTTACCGGAGCGAGGCGCGAGGGCAAGGCGGGCAAGTTCGAACTCGCGCATGGCGGCACTCTCCTCCTGGACGAAGTCGGAGAGCTGTCGCCATCCCTGCAGGGGAAGCTGTTGCGGGTCCTGCAGGACCGAGTCGTGGAACGGGTGGGCGGGACTCGACCCCGGCGGGTAGACGTCCGCATCCTCGCCGCTACCAACCAGAATCTCGAGCGGATGATCCGGCAGGGGAAGTTCCGGGAGGATCTATACTACCGGATGAACGTCATACCCATCCCCATACCGCCCCTGCGAGCCAGGGGAGGTGACATCATTGTGTTGGCCGAATACTTGTTGGAACAGCACCGATGGTCGACGCCTTCGGCTGCAGGCGGCTTCACGGACAGAGCCATCGAGTCCTTGCGGGCCCATTCCTGGCCGGGCAATGTCCGGGAACTGGAGAACGCCATCCAGTATGCGCTTCACGTGGAGCAGGGCGAGTTGCTTGATGTCGATAGCCTCCCGCCCCACCTTCGGAGACGGTCCGCCGGCGCCTCCGGGAGCTTGCGGCAGCAGTTGCGGCGGTTTGAGGCCGAGGTCCTCGATGCTCATGTGGAGCGCCACGGGCGGGGGGCGCGCGCCTTGGAGGTGGCCGCCAGAGAACTCGGCATAAGCCGGGCGAGCCTGTATCGAAAGCTGCGCATGATCCGGGAGCCGGCCCCCGGAGACGGACCGGCCATCGGCGAGGGGTGACGGGCGCCCGTCTCAAGGGTGAGACGGCGATACCGGAACTGATACGATTTGGAGAGCCGAGGGGCGTCACTCCCGGCGTGAGCCAGGTGTCCGGCACTGCCCGCATCCCCCCCCGCGCCCGGTGGCTGCCGCGGGCGTCCTGTCTTTCAACATCTGCTCCGGAAGGCACGGCAATTGCATGAAGCATCGGTATAAGGGCAGGGCAGGGGAAGGGAGCAATGGGCTTGACCTCTGGACCGGAGAAACAAGCCATCCTCGCGACCGATCTCGAACACGTCTGGCATCCGATGACCCAGCACTCGCTCCTGGCCGGCAAGCCGCCGATGCTGGTAGTGGAGGCTTTCGGCTCCACGGTGGTCGATGCCGATGGCAAATCCTACATCGACACGATGGCCGGGCTGTGGTGCGTCACCGCCGGATATGGTCAGACGGCGATCGCCGATCGGGTCTACCGGCAGATGAAGACCCTGCCGTATTACCCGCACACCGCTGCCAACGTACCCGCAGCCGAACTGGCGCGGGAACTCAGCGCTTGCCTGGGCGGCGACCTGAAGCGGATCTACTTCACCTGCAGCGGCTCCGAGGCCAACGATGCCGCCTTCAAGCTGGCACGGCAATTCGGCCGCCTGGCTCGGCCGGGGGAGAACCGCTACAAGATCATCGCCCGACACCGCGCCTATCATGGCACCACGATGGGCGCTCTGAGCGCGACCGGTCAGTCGGAGCGGAAGTGGCGCTTCGAACCGCTGGTGCCCGGTTTCCTCCACGCCGCCCCAGCTTACTGCTATCGCTGCGCCTTCGGCAAGTCGTATCCCGCGTGTGACCTCGAGTGCGCCGCCCAGATTGAGACGATGATCCTTCACGAGGGCCCGGAGACGGTCGCCGCGGTGATCGTGGAGCCCGTGGTGGGGGGCGGGGGCATCCTCGTGCCGGTAGACGAGTATCTTCCGGTGGTGCGGGAGATAACGCGTCGCTACGGCGTGCTGCTGATCGCGGATGAAGTCATCTCCGGTTTCGGCCGCACGGGTCGGATGTTCGGCTTCCAGACTTACGGGATCGAGCCGGACATCGTGACCATGGCCAAGGGTCTGACCAGCGCCTATCTGCCCCTGGGCGCGGTTGCCACCACCGGCGCGATCTTCTCCGCTTTCCTCGGTGAACTGGAAGATCGGGTTCATCTCGTGCAGGTCAACACCTTCGGCGGTCACCCCGTAGCCTGCGCGGCCGGCCTCGCCAACCTCGAACTGCTGGCCGAACAGCGGCTCGTCGAGCGGGCGGCGGACGCCGGTCGCCGGTTCCTCGGGGCTCTCAAGGATCTCGAGCGGTACCCGCTGGTTGGCGAGGTCCGGGGCAAGGGGATGATCTTCGGCATTGAACTCGTGGCGGACAAGAAGACCAAGGCACCGGCGACACCGGCCATCATCAACCGGGTGGTGGCGAGGGCGCTGGAACAAGGCGTGATCTTGGGCAAGACGACCATGACCACCTTCCACCTGAACAACGTAATCACCTTATCGCCGCCGCTGGTCATCACCTCCGAGGAACTCGACACGGTGCTGGCCGTCCTGCACGCGACCCTGAAGGATCTGTGAAGCTTCGACCGGAGGGAGTTGGAGGGGCCCGGAGGAGGTGAGGAGGCTCAGATAGAGATGGCCCGCGGGATGGCGGTATGTCCGCGGGCCGCGTATAGTCGTATCCCAATCGACGGCGAGGAGTGGTAGCTTTGGAGAACGGATTGCTCCGGGTATTCACCACCGCCGACTGGATAGTCGGCCTACTGGCGATCTACCTCGTGGCCATCGTGATATTCGGCGTCTTCTACGGCCGGCGGCGGGTGTGCGAATGCTCCGACCTGGTCATCGCCGGCCGGGGTCTCAACTACCCCTTGAGCGTCGCCTCCATCCTGTCCACCTGGATTTGTGCCGGGGCGATGATGGGCGCGGCGGGGTTCGCCTATCTATTCGGCAAGCAGGGAGTCATTTTCGACCCCTGGGCTCCCGCGATCGGGATGATCCTGGTGGGCTGTTTCTTTGCCTACCGGCTCCGGAGGGCCAGGTACGTCACGGTCACCGATTTCATGGACTCGCGCTATGATCACCGGGTGGGCATGCTGTACTCGGTCATCCAGGTCCTCGCCGCGACCACCTGGCTGGCCGGGTCGTTGGTCGCCCTGGGCATGGTCATATCGCTGACGACCGGACTCAGCATCGCGCTGGCGATCCTTGCCGCGACCGCGACGATCATCATCGTCACCGCGAGCGGCGGTCTGGGCGCGTTGGCCCGGGTGGACGTGGTGGTGGTCGTACTGCTCGTCATCGGCCTCGCGATGCTCTTCCCTACGGTCATCGCCGACGCCGGCGGCTGGAGCCACTTCGTGGCTACGGCCACCACTTGGGCGGAACTGCCCGCCTGGGCGATGGCCCCGCTGCCCGGCGACCAGGGATACCTGTTCTACACGGGAGCGATGGGCATCTTCCTGTACATTGCGGCCTGGTCCGCCTTGTCGCTGGGCGATGTCCCCAGCCAGGTGCTCAACCAGCGGGCGCTGGCGGCCAAGGATGAGCGGACCGCGACCTACAGCTTCCTCACCAGCGGCATCGTGTATCTCCTGCTGGGGCTCATGGTGGTCATGGTCGGCATCGCCGCCTTCACCATGGGCGTGGAAGTGTCGCCAGATATGGCCGAACAGGTGCTGCCCTGGGCCGCCTACCAGTACCTCCCCCCGTGGGCCAGCGTGCTGTTCATCGTGGCCATGGCTGCGGCGATCATCAGCACCTGCAGCGGGTGCACGCTTGGCATCGGCTCCCTGGCGGGCAACAACATCTACCGCTACTTCAAGCCCAAGGCCGGTGACCGGGAAGTGCTTTGGGTATGTCGCGCCACCATCATCGGTTCGACGCTCCTGGCGATGGCATTGGCCTTGTACTTCCGGGGCGTATACCGCCTGATCATACTATCGGGTGGCCTGGTGCTGCCGACCATCTTCGCTCCCTATTTCTTCGGTCATTTCTGGCGGAAAGCCAATCGCACGGGGGCACTGGCCGCCTTCTTCGCCGGCCTGGCGACCTGGATCGCCGCCTACCTCTGGGCCTTGCCCACGACCAAGGTCATGAACACGG
>DOZU01000215.1 GCA_003517845.1 Clostridiales bacterium
GAGACATTCCGGGCGATCTGCAGCCATGCCGGATTGATCGGACTCGTGGCCCGGGAGCGGATCGGGCCGGAGGTGGAGCGCATCCTCCTATCCGCCCACCCCGCGAGAGGTCTGATGTTGCTGAAACAGACCGGCTTGTTGGCCCTGATCCTCCCCGAGATCCAGGAGGGCGGGGATGTGGTCCAGGGCGAGCACCGCGCCGATACGGTGTGGGAGCACACGGTGAGGACGGTAGCCGGTGTCCGCAAGGACCCGGTCCTGCGCCTGGCGGCGCTGCTCCACGATGTAGGCAAGCCCCGTACGTTGACGGTCGGAGAAGACGGCCGGCGGCGCTTCCGAGGGCACGAAATCCTCGGAGCGGAGATGAGCGAGGCCATCCTGCGCCGTCTCAAGTTCAGGCGGTCGACGGTCAAGCGGGTGCTACATCTCATACGCCATCATTTGGCGCTACAACAGCTCTACGATCCGCCCGCGCCGGGCCAGGCGCGGCGGGGGGTTCCGAGCGACGCGGCCGTCCGCCGGTTGCTTGCCCGGGTCGGCCCGGAGACCATCCGTGATCTGGTGGAACTCCATCGAGCGAATCGCGCGGCGACGGGTATCGGGCGAGGCCTCCGGGTTGACCGCGCGGTCTGGCTGCTGGCGCGGGTCCGCCGGATAATGGCGGGCAACCCGGCCTTGCGACCCCAGGATCTGGCCATTGATGGCAGTGACGTTCAGCGGATTACGGGATGGTCGCCGGGTCCCGCCATCGGCCGGGTTCTCCATCAAGTCCTCGATGACGTGATCCAGGACCCTGGGCTCAATCACCGCGACTGGCTGGAACGGAGGGTGGTGGATCTCGCCGCCCCGCAACGGGCGGGCGAGGGCTGACCCGAGCGTCTTCGGGTCCCGATCTCCCGCATAGGCTTGACGGGGGACCCGCCGCGTGCGCCTGCTGGTGATGCGATGTCGGATGCCCACGGATGAGCGCTCGATCCTGGCGATCATCTTCTTGTGCTTCCTGGTAGTGGCCCTGGATGGCCAGGCCCTGTCGCCGGTATTCCCGCAACTTGCCCGGCAGTTCCAAGTCGATCCCGGCCGGATCATCCTGGTCTCCGGCGCATTCCAGTTGGCGCTCATGGTCGGACCATGCCTTGCCCCGATGTATGCCGGCAAGGAGAAGGCCGCCCTCGCGGGAGGAATCGCGATGTTCATCGCGGGGAGCGCCAGCTCGGCGTACGCGCATTCTTTCACCGGTTTCCTGGCCGCCCGCTTCGTGACCGGGCTAGCTTCGGCCATCTTTGTGCCGGCCGCGAGCGCCTACCTTGCCGGACACCTGGCCAGCCCACGACGGGGAAGGGGACTGGGTCTGGTGCGGTCAGCGTGGAGTCTTGCCGGAGTAGCGGGGATTCCGTTTGCGGTGAAGGTGATCGGAGAGCAGGGAAGCCGTGCCCTCTTTGCCGGACTAGCTTTGGCGGGCATGGTGTGCCTGGGACTGGCAACCAGCCTGCCCGCTTCGGGTCCGGTATCGCGGCAGGAGCCGGCGGGGAGGCGAGCCGGAGGGGCGGTGCTCAGCATCGCCTGGCTGGCAATACTGGGGCCGACCGGGGTGTTCTTCTTCCTCGCCAGCCATCAGAAGACGCAGTTCGGATGGTCGGCCGAGGCTGTAGGATATCTGTTTGCCTGCTGTGCGGCCGCCGGACTGATGGGCGCTCTGTCCGGCGGATGGCTGGCCGACCGATGGGGGAAGCGGATTGCGGCCGGACTGGGATTCTCCCTGCTCTCTCTGGTCATGATGGCCTTGCGCGCTGCATCGGGTCCCTGGGAGGTGGCCGGGTGGGCGGCGGCGATGACCTTTTGCCTGGAGCTGGGCTGGGTATCCTTTCAGGCGTGGGTCCTCGAGTCGTCGCGGGTCGATCGGGGGCGAGCCATGGCGTCCGCAAACCTGGGCTACGGCATGGGCGGGGTCACCATGGCGGCGGGCGGCGCCTGGCTATGGGATAAGGGGGGTATGACGGCCGTGGCGACGTCAGGCATGTTAGCTGCCATATTGGCGGTGGTGCTCGTATTGCGAACTCGTGCCGCGAGCCGACGATGAGGGCGGGAGATGATGCGGGAAGGATCTCGGGACCTGCCCGGGGAAGGCTCACCCGGTCATCCGCGGGAGGCCTTTCGGTGCAAGGAGGCAGATGCGATTGCTGGGAGAGAAACTATGGGAAGCGGCGCGCTCGGCCCGGGATGCGCGGCGGCAGCGACTCAGTCGGCTGTCCGCGGCTATCCACGCCAACCCCGAGGAGGGCTGGGCGGAAGTCAAGGCCGCTCGCTGGCTAGGTGAGTGCCTGGCCCAGGAGGGTTTCCGCGTCACGGCTCCGGCCGGCGGGGTTGAGACCGCCTTCCGGGCCGAGTGGTCGAGGGGCAAGGGCGGCCCTACCATCGCTTACCTGGCAGAATATGATGCCCTGCCCGAACTGGGACACGCTTGCGGGCACAACCTCATCGGCGCGGCCGCGGCGGGCGCCGGGGCGGCCTTGCGTCAGGTGATGCTCGATGGGGGGCTTGAGGGCGAAGTGTTGGTCCTGGGCACCCCTGCCGAGGAGGTGGGTGGAGGCAAGCTGAAGTTGCTGGAAGCAGGCATGTTTGACGGACTGGACGCGGTGCTAATGATGCACCCGGCCACCTCTACCCGGGTGGGAGGCACCTCCCTGGCGCTGACTCCCATCCGCTTTGCCTTCCAGGGCAAAGCGGCCCATGCCGCCGCCTCTCCCCACGAGGGAATCAATGCGCTGGATGCCGTCATTCAGACTTTCAACAACGCGAATGCTTTGCGGCAGCATGTCACCGAGGATGTACGCCTTCACGGCATCATCACCCGCGGTGGAGTGGCGCCCAACATCGTGCCTGACGCCGCCGAAGCATACTTTTATGTGCGAGCAAGCAGCATCGGGGTGGTGAGTTCAACTCTCGCGCGCCTGGAAAACTGCGCGCGCGCGGCCGCCCTGGCCACCGGCGCATCGCTCACGATCCACATCGAGGACAGCTACTTGGAGATCCTACCCAACGCCCCTCTGGAAGGATGCCTGCTTCAGTCATTGTCGCAAGCCGGCGTAGCCGTGGAACCCACGCCTGATATCGGCATGCGGGGTTCCACCGATTTCGGCAATGTCTCCCACGCCTGTCCTTCGGCCGCCTTCACGATGGCCATTGCTCCGCGGGAGGTGGCCGTCCACAGCCCCGAGTTCGCAGCGGCATCGGCTTCCCTTGCAGGGGAAGCGGCCATGCACGAAGCCGTCCTGGTCCTCGCGGCAGCAGGCCTGATCCTGATTGGGGACCCCGCGCTGGTCGCCGCCGCCCATGCTGCCGGGAAAGAGCACCGGGCAGGACCGGCCCTGGAGTGACGGTTCATATTGGCCCGACATCATTCGGAGGTGCAGGGATGGCCCGTCTGCTCGAGAGCGTGCCGAACTTCAGTGAAGGTCGCAGACCCGACGTAGTGCGAGACATCGTGGCGGCCGCGACCGCCTCGTCCGGCGTGCGGGTCTTGGATTGGTCCTCCGATCCCGATCATAACCGGTCCGTCGTGACCTTGGTCGGCGAGCCGGAAGCCGTACTGGAAGCCGTCAAGGCAATGACCTCGCGGGCCCTCCGCCAAATCGACTTGCGGGTACACCAGGGATCCCATCCCCGCATCGGCGCCATGGACGTGATCCCGTTGATTCCCTTGACCGGACTGACCATGGCCGATGCGGCGGCGGCGGCCCGCCGCTTGGCCGCGGAACTGGCTGCTGAATACGACTTGCCGGTGTACCTGTATGGGGAAGCCGCTACCCGGCCGGCCAACCGCGACTTGAGCCGGGTGCGCGAGGGGCAGTTCGAGGGTCTGGCGGCGGTCATCGGCAAGCCGGAGCGCACTCCCGACTACGGTCCGTCGCTAGTCCATCCCACCGCTGGGGCCACGGCTGTCGGCGCTCGGGGCCCGTTGATCGCCTTCAATGTTAACTTGGACACCGCCGACCTGGGGATTGCGCGGAAGATTGCCCGCGAGATCCGTGAGTCCGGTGGCGGCCTGCCCGCCGTCAAGGCCATCGGCTTGTCCCTGGCCGAGCGCGGGCAGACCCAGGTCTCAATGAACCTCACCGACTTTCGGCGCACGTCGATCGGGGAAGCCTACCGGGCGGTGGCGGACGCGGCCAAGGCCTGCGGTGCCTCGGTCGTTGAGAGCGAGATAGTGGGGCTCGTCCCGGCCGAGGCCTTGCTGGAGGAGGCAGCCAGGTCGCTGCGCTTGTCCGGGTTTCGTCCCGACCAGGTCCTGGAATTGCGCCTGCTGGATGAACAAGGGTAGACCCAAGCAGTCCGGAGGAGGTTGGAGGTTGGCCCGGGGATTTCACGAGATGAGTCTTTCACGCTTTCTGGACGAGTTGGCGTCAGAACAACCGGTGCCGGGTGGCGGCACCGCTGCCGCAATCGCGGGCTGTCTTGCCGCAGCGCTTGCCGGCATGGTGGTACGGCTTTCATTGGCCAGGGAAGTCGGTCCCCCGGCCCGATTTCAGCCCTGGCTCGACCGGGCGGACGCGGCGCGGCGGCGGCTACTCGAGTTGGCCGAGGCTGATGCCGATGCCTATCAGGCCGTGCTTGCGGCGTATCGGCTTCCTCGGGAGACCCCTGCCGACAAGGCTCATCGCCGGTCGACCGTCGATACGGCCCTTCAGCAAGCGGCATCGGTTCCGCTGGAAGTTGCCGGTCTGGCGAAGGAGATCCTCGAGATTGCAGGCTGTCTGGAACGGGAAGGATATCGCCCGGCTGCAACCGATGCCAGGGTAGGAGCGGCCCTGGCCCGGGCGGCCCGGGAAGGCGCCCTGGCCAACGTCACCGTGAACCTCGAATCGATGCGAGAGAGTGAGATCCGAGAGTCGCTCCGCAAGCGGGCGGAGACGCTGGCGGGGAATTGAAGGCGATACGCCTGGGCAGACCGCTCCTGCGCTATCCAACCCTGCTGTCGACAAGTACCACGGTAGCGGAGTTGGCTCGCCAGGGGTGGCCGGAGGGGCTTGCCGTCCTGGCTGACGAGCAGTCATCGGGCCGCGGCCGCCTGGGAAGGAGTTGGCATTCTCCCGGCGGCGCCGGCGTATGGCTGAGCGTCCTGCTCAGGCCGACCTTCCCTTCGGAACAGGCCCCGCGACTGGCTATTGCCGCAGGGTTGTCCGTGGCAAGGGCCATTCAGAGAACCGTCAGCCTGGAGTGCGATCTCAAATGGCCGAACGATGTGCTCCTGAATGGGCGGAAGCTCGCCGGCATCCTCGCCGAGGCGGCAAGGGCTGACGATCAGTCGTTCTTCGTCGTCCTGGGCGTGGGGATCAACGTCTCCGTCGCCGGCGACCAATGGCCGCCATCGCTGCGGGCCACCGCCACCTCTTTGACCGCCGCCGGCTATCCGGCGGACCGGATGGCGCTCGCCGAAGCGGTGCTGGACGAACTCGATGCGGACTATTCCCGTCTGCTGGCCGGAGACTGGGAGAGCGTTCGGCGGGAGTGGCAGGCCGCCTCCAGCATGCCAGGTGAGGTGGTCACGGTGAGCGCCGGACGCAGCGTCATCCGAGGGCGGGCGCGCGAGCTGGGAAACCTGGGCGAGCTGGTGTTGGAGCTGCAGGACGGCTCGATACGCGAGGTGGTCGCCGGCGAGGTGACGTTGATGCCGGCCGACCGGGGACCGACAGCGTAGGAGCGGTTTTGGCGTAGGGGTCGGTCGGATGTAGGGGCGGGGTCGGAA
>DOZU01000088.1:0-1467 GCA_003517845.1 Clostridiales bacterium
TGTTTCTGGATCAAGTTCATGAACCATCCCGCCCCGCCCAAGGTCGGCGTCACCGCCGCGGAGAGCAGCACCTACACGGACTTCGCCAACATCGGCCTGGGAGGGCTGACCCCGACGGGAGCGGATGCGGTCAGTGAAGTCACCTACCTGCTACTCGATGTCATTGCCGAGTTGCGGCTGGTGCAGCCCAGCACCAATATTCAGCTCAGCGCCAGGAATCCCGACCGTTTTCTGAAGCGCGCCCTGGCCATCGTGCGCCAGGGCTGGGGCCAGCCGTCGCTGTTCAACGCCGACGTAATCGTCCAGGAACTGCTGCGACAGGGCAAGAAGGTGGAGGACGCGCGAGGAGGAGGCGCGAGCGGTTGCGTGGAGGCGGGGGCTTTCGGCAAGGAAGCCAACGTCCTCACGGGGTATCTCAACCTCCCCAAGATCCTGGAGCTTGCCCTGAACGACGGGGTCGACCGGCCAACCGGCCGCAGGATCGGCCGTCAGACCGGCGTCATCGAGTCATTCTCCCGTTTCGACGATGTCTGGCTCGCCTTCGCCGTCCAGCTGAATCACTTCGTCGATGTCAAGATCCGCGGGAACAATGCGATCGAGCGCCTGTACGCCGAGCGTATGCCGGCTCCCTTCCTATCCACGCTGATCGACGATTGCCTCATCCGGGCCAAGGACTATAACGACGGCGGGGCGCGATACAACTCCTCATACATCCAGGGGGTCGGCATCGGGACCGTCGCCGACAGCCTGGCCGCGATCGAGCACGTGCTGTTCCGTGCTGAGCTGTGCGAAGCCGCCGAGCTGAAGGAGGCCCTGCACGCCGACTTCCGCGGCCATGAACGGATGCAAGTGATCCTGCGCGACCAGGCCCCCAAGTATGGCAATGATGATCCCCGGGCCGACGCGGCGATGCTCCGCGTCTTCGAGACCCTCTTCCGGGCGGTAGACGGGAGGCCTAACACCCGGGGCGGCGCCCACCGGATCAACTTGCTGCCGACTACTTGTCACGTATACTTCGGGTCGGTGACCGGGGCGAGTGCCGATGGGCGGAACGCCGGGCAACCCCTGTCGGAGGGCATCTCTCCCGTCCAAGGCGTCGATCGCAAGGGGCCCACGGCCGTCCTGCTGTCGGCGGCGAAAATGGACCACGTGCGCACCGGTGGGACCCTCCTCAACCTGAAGTTCACGCCCGCGACCCTGGAGACGCAAGAGGGCATCGATCGCCTTGCCCAGCTGGTGCGGGCCTACTTCAAGCTCGGCGGCCATCACCTCCAGTTCAACGTGGTGACCGCCGATACGCTCCGCGAAGCACAACTCCATCCGGAAAGCCACCGCGATCTCATCGTCCGGGTCGCCGGTTACAGCGACTACTTTCACGACCTCAACCCGGCCCTCCAGGACGAGATCATCGCCCGCACCGAACACGCCGGATTCTAGTCTGACCCACCGGGCAGGAAAACGGGGGGT
>DOZU01000088.1:1829-2521 GCA_003517845.1 Clostridiales bacterium
TCGGGGTAGGGGCGGGTTCCGAACCCGCCCCTACCAGGACCGGCAGGATCGGCACCGATATCGCCCCTGTGCGCCCGGTGCGGTCAACTGGGAATCATGAGGTAGTTGCCTCTGGCCGGTTCGAATCGATACAGCAGCATTTCGCCGCTCAGATCGCCGTGAGGCGTCGGCTGGCGGGGATTCCCCAGGCGGCGCGGGTTGTCGCCGCCGTCATACAAGAAAGCATTGCCCAAGACGGAGCCGTCACCCCGGGCCACCCCGATGAACACCCGGAAATCGCCGACCGGTGCCAGCCCGAAGAAACAGAGTTGGATGGTGCCATCCGGATTGAGCAGCACCTGTACCGTGTTGTAGGCCTCGGTGAAGAAAAGCGGCACCCGGTCCCAGGTGACGGCGAAACGGGTGCAGTTCAGGACCGGATCGACGAAGCTGCCGGCGAATACCCCGCCGCTGGGAGGAGACCCCGGGGGCAGGAGATCCGTCCACAGGGCCGCTATGCGGGGCGGTCCTTCCACGAGTTGATCGAGGGTGGGCGAGAAAGCCGCATCTCCTCGATCGAAGGTGAGGCTGCCGTTGGAGTTCACCCACATTCCCGTCGGATGAATGTTGCCGAAAAACCGGAAGTGGAAGTCGTCGGGGAAGCGCACGAACACCGTATCATCGTCGGCCATCGGCAGGAACTGGCCGAATGG
>DOZU01000186.1 GCA_003517845.1 Clostridiales bacterium
CCGTCCCCATCTGGGTGGCCGACTATGTGCTGATGGATTACGGCTCGGGGGCGGTGATGGGCGTCCCCGCCCACGATCAACGGGACTTCGAGTTCGTCAAGAAGTACGACCTGCCCCTGCGGGTGGTGATTCACCCCCTCGAGGGTCCCGGCCCCCGCGAGGCCGACCTGATGGCCGCCGACCCCCGCTATGGGCGAATGGTCAACTCCGGCCCGTTCGACGGCCTGTGCCTGGACGAGGCGCTGGCGCGGGTGGCCGATCACCTGGAGGAGAAGGGTCTCGGCCGTCGCGCCGTCCACTATCGACTCCGCGACTGGCTCATCTCCCGCCAGCGGTACTGGGGCGCGCCGATTCCCATCATCTACTGCGACGCGTGCGGCGTCGTCCCCGTGCGCGAGGAGGACCTGCCGGTATTATTGCCGGACACCGTGGACTTTCGGCCGGCAGGGGCATCGCCCCTGGCTACCAGCCCCGGATTCCTCGCCGCCGACTGCCCCCAATGCGGCGGGGCGGCGCGCCGAGAGACGGACACCATGGATACCTTCGTGTGTTCGTCCTGGTATTACTTGCGCTACCTGTCGCCGCGGTTCGAGGGCGGGGCGTTTCGGCCGGAGGATGCCGCCTACTGGATGCCGGTGGACCAGTACGTGGGCGGGGTCGAGCACGCGGTGATGCATCTCCTCTACTCGCGGTTCTTCATGAAAGTGCTGTACGATGAAGGCCTGGTGAAACAGCCCGAGCCTTTCGTGCGGCTCTTGACCCAGGGGATGGTGCTCAAGGAGGGCGCGGCGATGTCCAAGTCCCGGGGCACCTCCGTCGTCCCTGACCCGATGGTCGCCGCTTACGGGGCGGACGCCGTCCGGCTCAACACGCTATTCGCCGGACCTCCCGACAAGGACTTCGAGTGGACCGACCAGGGCATGGAGGGCGCCGCGCGTTTCGTGGGACGGGTCTGGCGGCTGGCAAGATTCTGGAAGGACCGGGCGGCACTCACATCGACCTCGCCGGGGGAGGAAGAACGCCGCCTCCGCCGGGTGCTCCATACTTCGCTTCAGCGCATGACCGCCGACGTGGGCGAACGACAGAACCTCAACACAGCGCTGGCGGCCGCTATGGAGATGGTCAACGCCGCCTATGCCTATCGCGAGGAGGTGCCTGCCTCCCGGCAGCACGCCGGCCTGGTGGCCGAGTTCCTGGACATCCTGGTGCGCGTGATCGCGCCTTTCATGCCCCACCTGGCGGAAGAGCTGTGGCGGGTCGAACTGGGACGAGACGGCAGCGTACACCGTCAGCCCTGGCCGGCCTTTGATCCTGAGGCCTTGAAGGCCGAAGCGGTGACGCTGGTCGTGCAGGTGAACGGGAGGGTCAGGGACCACCTGACCGTGCCCGCGGGATTCACGGACGAGGTGGCGCTCCGGGAACAGGCTCTGGATTTGGACCGGGTCAACCGGGCCGTGAACGGCCGGCCAATTCGGCGGCTGATCGTGGTCCCGGGGAAACTGGTCAATCTAGTGGTAGGGGAAGAGTGAGTCGCCCTACTGGGAACAGGTGGTTGCCCTCGCCGCCCTGCTGGGAAGATGTGATTGTCCTCGCCGCCGCGGACACGTGGCTTGTAGGGGCGGGTTCCGAACCCGCCCCTACCTGCTCTCACGCCTCCGTGGTGGCCCGAGGGGAATGACGGTCCACTGATGGGCGGCTTCGAGGATACGGCTGGCTTCCGAAGCATGCCGGAGACTGGCGAGCGCTCGCCCTCCCGGCCCGCAGGTGGGGGACAGGGGAGGCACCGAAGCACCCCCCGGAGGTGTCGGCGTGCGGGTATCCGCGTCCGAACGCCTGGCGGCCTCGGTCCTGACGGTTCTCCTGTTCCTGGCCTGCGCCGTCTGGTGGGTGCGGCAAGAGAGGGTATCATTCGCTACGGCCCAGCGGGAACAGGAACGCCTGCGTCTTCTCGCCGAGTTGCCATCACCCGATCATCCGGCCGAATCCGCCCCCGCTGATTCGGTACCTGCCCTGGTGGTACACGTGGCGGGAGCGGTGCATGCCCCCGGAGTATACGCGCTCCCCGAGGGTTCCCGCGTGACGGATGCACTGGCCGCCGCGGGAGGCGCGACCGGGGCGGGAGTCCCTCACGCCCTCAATCTGGCGGCGCGGCTGGTGGATGGCGAGCGCATCTGGGTGCCGACCCGCCAGGAAGTCGCCGCAGGCCGTTCCGGCCAGTCTTCCGGCCAACGCGTCGCTTTCAGTCAGGCGGACGCCAAGATCGACCTGAACACCGCCGGGCGCGACGGTCTTGAGACTCTTCCGGGAATCGGCCGGGTCAAGGCGGAGGCAATCATCGCCTACCGCGAACAGCATGGCAAGTTCACCAGCGTGGACGACTTGCTCAATGTCTCGGGGATCGGGCCGGCCACGCTCGAGCGCATCCGCAGCCTGGTCATCGTGCGCTGAACGGTTTCCCTGGCTATCTCCATCCCAGCAGGAGACCCATCCCGCGTAGCAGCAGCGTGGCCGCCGCCCCAGCAATCAAGGGAATTGCCAGGGCGATGGCGGTCAAGACGAGGTTTCCGCCGCTCTCCTTGCGGATCACGAGCATGGTATAGGCGCAGGGGATGGACAGCGTGAAAAAGACGAGGAACTTAAGGGCGGCGTAGGGGGTCCACGCGAGCACATCGGCCAGCGGTAGCGCCCCCGCTTCACCCAGGCTACGCGCCACCCCGCCGG
>DOZU01000144.1:0-5240 GCA_003517845.1 Clostridiales bacterium
GAATATACCGAGTAGTCCACTCGCTTGCCGAGGCGGTTCTGCCGGCACCGGCCCTACTTGCCCTTGAGCATATCGGACAGTGACTTCAGGGGCCGGTTCCCGGGCCCCGTCACCGGCCGGCCTCGGCGACCATTATCGATCAGGGCGTCCACCGCTTCTTGAAGCATTCGTTTCTCGTTCCGGACGATGATGTCGGGGGCTCCCAGATCGAGGAGCCGCTTCAGCCGATTATTGCGGTTGATGACCCGGCGGTACAGGTCATTCAAATCGGATGTGGCAAAGCGGCCCCCATCCAGTTGCACCATGGGCCTCAGTTCCGGAGGAATCACCGGAATCACGGAGAGGATCATCCACGGCGGATGGTTGCCTGATTGGCGAAATGCCCCCACTACCTCGAGCCGCCGGATTGCGCGCAGCCTCCGCTGCCCCCCGGCTGCTCGAAGCTCCGTCCTGAGTTCCTGGGCCATCGCGTCGAGATCGAGTGCCCGAAGCAACTCCTGAATAGCTTCGGCCCCCATCCCTACCCGGAAGGCGGAACCGTATTTTTCGCGCTTGTCCCGATATTCCTTTTCATCGAGTAGCTGTTTTTTGATGAGCGACGTGTCACCCGCGTCCAGCACGACATAAGCGGCAAAGTACAATACCTTCTCGAGCGACCGGGGAGACATGTCCAGCAGAAGGCCCATCCGGCTCGGGATCCCTTTGAAGAACCAGATGTGGGAAACTGGTGCCGCAAGTTCAATGTGACCCATGCGGTCGCGTCGCACCTTGGCCCGCGTGACTTCTACTCCGCACTTGTCGCAGACTATGCCGCGGTAGCGGACGCGCTTGTACTTGCCGCAGTGGCACTCCCAGTCGCGGGTCGGCCCGAAGATGCGCTCGCAGAATAGTCCGGACCGCTCCGGTTTCAGAGTCCGGTAATTGATCGTCTCCGGTTTGGTCACCTCGCCTCGAGACCACTGGCGGATCTGATCGGCCGATGCCAGACCGATCCGTATGGAGTCGAAATGATTGACATCCATCAAGGACTCGCCCTCCTCCGTGTTCAGCGGGTGAATCAGCTGTCCTCGTCCCCGGCGTCCTTACGCCCGGCGTCCTCCTCATCCTCACCATCTTCGCGCTCGTATGGAGCCAGGTCCCCGTCACTCTCGACGTCAATGCTCAAGTCGATGTCCAGATCTTCGTCAGTGAAGTGGGTGGGTACCGGCCCTGTTTCCTGGGGAGCGGCGTCGCCGGCGAGGCTGTCTCCCGAAGCGGCGGCCGGCAAGTCGGGCTCGTCCCGTTCATCCGGCACGTGGAGGACCGTGTCCACGGCGATCGGCAACTTGATCGCAACTCCCACTTCTTCTTCATCATCATCCTCTTCCTCGAGGATGCC
Source organism: Clostridiales bacterium (assembly GCA_003517845.1). GTDB lineage: Bacteria > Bacillota > Sulfobacillia > UBA995 > UBA995 > UBA995. Next base: position 1,379 of record DOZU01000144.1, read on the forward strand.
GCCGACCAGGTCCACTTTGGGCTCCACGCCAAGGTCCAGATCGAGGTCCCGCGCTCTCTCGGTCACGTCATCTTCGGTGTCCAAGATCTCGATTTCCCGCGCGTCCTTTGAGAGGACCTTGACATCCAGAGCCAGGCTCTGCAGTTCCTTGATGAGAACCTTGAAGGACTCGGGGACACCCGGTTCCGGTATGTTCTCGCCCTTCACAATCGCCTCATAGGTCTTGACCCGCCCGACAACGTCATCCGACTTGACAGTGAGCAGTTCCTGCAACGTATAGGCAGCGCCATAAGCCTCGAGCGCCCAGACTTCCATCTCCCCGAAGCGCTGACCACCGAATTGCGCCTTGCCTCCTAGCGGCTGCTGAGTAACCAGCGAGTACGGCCCGGTCGAGCGCGAGTGTATCTTGTCATCTACGAGGTGAGCGAGTTTCATCATGTAGATGTAGCCGACGGTCACCGGGTTGTCCATGGGGAGGCCACTGCGCCCGTCGTAGATGATGGTCTTACCGTCTTGGGGCAGCTTCGCCCGCCTGAGCAGCGAGACGACGTCTTCCTCGCGCGCCCCGTCAAAGACCGGGCTGGACGCCCGCAGGTCCAGGGTGTGGCAAGCCCACCCCAGGTGGGTCTCCAAGATCTGGCCAATGTTCATCCGCGACGGCACCCCCAGGGGATTCAGGACGATCTCGATCGGGGTGCCATCGGGCAGGAACGGCATGTCCTCCTCGGGCAGGATCTTGGCGATCACGCCCTTATTGCCATGGCGACCGGCCATCTTATCTCCCTGGGAGATTTTCCGCTTATGGGCCACGTACGCCCTCACCAGTTCATTGACGCCCGGCGATAGCTCATCTCCGTTCTCGCGGGAGAACACCTTGACATCGACGACGATGCCGTTCTCCCCGTGGGGGACCCGCAAGGAGGTGTCGCGGACCTCCCGCGCCTTCTCGCCGAAGATGGCCCTCAGCAGTCTTTCCTCTGCCGTGAGTTCCGTCTCGCCCTTGGGCGTCACTTTGCCCACGAGGATGTCTCCCGGTCGGACTTCCGCTCCAACCCGGATGATGCCGCGATCATCCAGATCTCCCAGGACCTCCTCGCCGACGTTCGGGATGTCGCGCGTGATCTCCTCAGGACCCAGCTTGGTGTCCCGCGCTTCGCACTCGTGCTCCTCGATGTGGATTGAAGTGAACAGGTCCTCCTTGGTCAGCTTCTCGCTGATGAGCACCGCATCTTCATAATTGAACCCTTCCCAGGGCATGAACGCGACGAGGACATTCCTGCCCAGGGCTAACTCCCCCTGTTCCGTGCATGGGCCATCGGCAATCACTTGCCCCTCGGCCACGCGCTCGCCTGGGAATACCAGAGGCCGCTGGTTGATGCAAGTTCCCTGATTAGAGCGGACGAACTTGGTCAAGTGATACCGGTCTACCTCGCCGCTGTCGGTCGTCACGTGAATCTCCCTCGCGTCCACCCGGGATACGCGTCCCCCGCGACGAGCACTCTCAACCGCGCCTGAATCCCGAGCAACCTTGGTCTCAATCCCCGTGCCCACCAGTGGAGCCTCGCTTACCAGTAGCGGCACAGCTTGCCGCTGCATGTTGGAGCCCATCAACGCCCTTCCGGCGTCATCGTTCTCCAGGAAAGGTATCAGCGCGGAAGCAACTGACACCACCTGCTTCGGGGACACGTCCATGTAGTCCACTTGCGCCGCCGGCACGGCGAGGATTTCGTGGCGGTGGCGGGCGGTGACTCTCGGTTCGATGAACCAGCCGTTTTCGTCCAGGGGTTCGTTGGCCTGGGCAATCACGCAATCGTCCTCATCGTCCGCCGTAAGATATACGACGTCCGAGGTGACCTTGAGCTGTTCTCGATCAACCCTGCGATAGGGCGTTTCGACAAATCCGTACTCGTTGATACGAGCGAAGGTCGACAGGTAGCCGATCAACCCGATGTTGGGACCCTCCGGCGTCTCGATGGGGCACATGCGACCGTAGTGGGAGTGGTGAACATCGCGGACCTCGAAACCTGCCCGCTCACGGGACAGTCCCCCTGGTCCCAAGGCGGAGAGACGGCGCTTATGCGTGAGTTCCGCCAGCGGATTGGTCTGGTCCATGAACTGCGACAACTGACTGGAGCCAAAAAACTCCTTGACGGCGGCGACGACCGGACGGATGTTGATCAGCGCTTGTGGCGTCACGATGTCGACATCCTGTATGGTCATGCGCTCCTTGACCACCCGTTCCATACGCGAAAGGCCGATCCGGAACTGGTTCTGAAGCAGTTCACCTACGGAGCGTAACCGCCGGTTGCCGAAATGGTCGATGTCGTCCACGGGTCCCAGCCCGCTCTGACACGTTGTCAGGTAGTTCACGGCCGCCATGATGTCTTCGCGGGTGAGCGTCCGGACTTCCGGCGGGGTCTGTCCGTTGCTCAATACCCGGAGGATCGTATCGTCGGGAAGGATCACGTCGACGGCGTTGACGCCCGCCGCCTCCAACTTGTCTGCCGTCAGCCGGTCAATCGCCTCCCGCGCCCTCACCAGGATCTCGCCGGTCCCCGGCGCGCGGATGTCCTGTGCGGCGACGGCTCCCAGAAGCCGCCGGCGAAGCGACAGCTTCTTGTTGAGTTTGTATCGGCCAACGCTGGCAAGATCGTATCGCCGGGGATCGAAAAACAATGACTCCAGCAGAGTTCGGGCACTCTCGACGGTAGGAGGCTCGCCCGGACGAAGCCGCTTATAGATCTCGACCAACGCCTCATCCTCGCCCTGGCTGCTGTCCCGTTCAAGGGTCTCCAGGATGGGGCGGCTCTCGCCAAGCACTTCGAGAATCTGCTCACGTGTGCCGTAGCCAAGTGCCCGCACCAACACCGTGACCGGCAGTTTACGGGTGCGGTCGATTCTCGCGTACACGGCGCCGGTGGCGTCGGTCTCCATCTCCAGCCACGCGCCGCGCTGATTAGGTATGACTTGGGCGGACACCAGCCGTTTGCCGGCGGGATCCATCGCCTGCGAGTAATAGACTCCAGGAGAGCGGACTAACTGGGATACGATGACCCGCTCCGCCCCGTTGATCACGAAGGTGCCCTGGTCGGTCATCAGCGGGAAGTCTCCCATGAAGACTTCCTGTTCCTTTACTTCCCCGGTATCCTTGTTGATTAACCGGGCCTTTACCCGCAGCGGAGTGGCATAGGTGAGATCGCGTTCCTTGCACTCACCGACGGTGCAGTTGGCCTCGCCCAGAGTGTGCTCAATGAACTCCAAGACCAGTGTGCCGGTGAAATCCTGGATGGGCGAAATATCGCGAAATACCTCTCGGAGACCATCCCGGACAAACCAGGCGTAGGAATCCTGCTGCATCTCGATGAGATTGGGGATCTCCAGGACATCCCGGGTCCTCGAGAAGCTGAGCCGATCCCGGGCGCCCGCCGAGCCGGAGTTGGACATCTGGGCCCTCTCCCCCTCAGTAAGTCCCAGCGTGAAAACACCAAAAGCACCCGTTCGGTCTTGCTCGTCCCACTGATTAATCCGGGATGGGCTTCGACCGGGGCTACATGACCGTGCGACTGCAATTTATAATGATATCCCATGGCACCGACTACCGTCAAGAAGAAGAGGCCGCAGGCGGACGAATCTCACCCTCACGCCTGCGACCCCTGGCATCGACAACTAGTTGATCTCTGCGGCCGCTCCCGCCTCTTTGAGCTTTTCGACCGCCTTCTGCGCCTCTTCCTTGCTGACTTTCTGCTTTACCGGCTTGGGAACGCCCTCCACGAGGTCCTTGGCTTCCTTCAGTCCCAGCCCCGTCAACTCGCGTACCACCTTGATGACCTGAACTTTCTGGTCACCGAAGCTGGTGAGGATC
>DOZU01000144.1:5658-5832 GCA_003517845.1 Clostridiales bacterium
TTGGGCAGCGGCCGATACTCCGAACTCCTGTTCGATGGCTTTCACCAGTTCCGCCAATTCGACGACGGTCATGCCTTTGACCAGGTCAAGCACTTCCTGAACCTTGGACACGATCTGATACCTCCCCGGCCGGCAGCCTCAGGCCGCCGTTCCCGTTCCTTCGGCCTTACCCGC
>DOZU01000176.1 GCA_003517845.1 Clostridiales bacterium
CTGGAACTTGTTGCGGAGCCAGCAGGGAACTCGAGCCTCGGTGGATCGCGAGTCAAGGCGGGAAATGGAGCGATTGCGGCAACTCCGAGCCATCTCGCTGACCGAACCCTTGGCGTCGCGAACGCGACCCGCCAGCTTCGACGAAATCGTGGGCCAGGCGGAAGGTCTCAAGGCGCTGCGGGCGGTGCTATGCGGTCCCAATCCCCAGCACGTACTGGTGTATGGTCCGCCAGGCGTGGGCAAGACGGCGGCCGCCCGGGTCGTGCTGGAGGAAGCACGGCAACATGACTCGTCGCCGTTCAAGCCCTCATCACGATTCGTGGAGGTCGATGCCACCACCGCCCGCTTCGACGAACGCGGCATCGCCGATCCCCTCATCGGCTCCGTCCATGACCCGATTTACCAGGGAGCTGGAGCGATGGGGGTGGCCGGCATACCCCAGCCCAAGGCCGGGGCGGTCACCCGCGCTCACGGAGGCATCCTCTTCATCGACGAAATAGGGGAACTGCATCCGAGCCAGATGAACAAGCTCCTGAAGGTCCTGGAGGACCGCAAGGTGTTCCTGGAGAGCGCCTACTACTCGCCGGACGACGCCAACATCCCCCGGCACATCCACGATATCTTCACCAACGGACTGCCGGCCGACTTTCGGCTGGTCGGCGCCACCACTCGATTGCCGCACGACTTGCCGGCGGCGCTCCGTTCCCGGTGCGTCGAAGTATTCTTCCGGGGGCTGAACCCCGGTGAAATCGGCACTATAGCGGTCAACGCCGCACACAAGGTTGGCGTCGAGCTGCCGCCGCCGGCTCTGGAGGTGGTGAAGCGGCATGCGGTGAGCGGTCGGGACGCCGTCAGCATGATCCAGGTCGCGGCCGGGATGATTCTGGCTTCGGGACGGCGGCGGGTGACGGCATCCGAGATGGAATGGGTGGTCAACGCCGGCCAGTTCTCTCTCCGGAGCGAGTGCCGCCTGCCTTCGCATCCGCAGGTCGGCGTGGCTCACGGGTTGGCGGTCCACGGCGCCAATCAAGGGGCAGTGGTGGAAATCGAAGCGGTCGCCCTCCCCGCTTCCGCCGGTCGCGGGAGCGTCACCATCACCGGCGTCATCGATGAGGAGGAGCTTGGGAACAGCCACCGGACCCTGAGGAGGAAGAGCACGGCTCGCGGTTCCGTTGAGAACGTGGTAACCGTACTTCGTCGCTTGGTGCCGGTTGACCCTCGCGATCATGACCTGCACATCAACTGTCCGGGAGGGGTGCCGATCGATGGTCCGTCAGCCGGTCTCACCATCGCTGTTGCCGTGGCCTCAGCCCTCACGGCGACGCCCGTTGACGCCCAAACCTGCCTTACCGGGGAGATATCGATCCGCGGGGGGGTGAGGCCGGTCGGCGGCATCGCAGCCAAGCTGGAAGCTGCCCGGAGGGCGGGAGCCACCCGGGTCCTGGTCCCCCGCGGGAACTGGCAGGAACTGTTCCGCGACCAACTTGACTTGGAGGTCCTGCCGGTTGACACAGTTGAGCAGGCACTCGCTGCCTGCCTGGTGGCCGGCAGAGGAGTTCACCCGCACGCCGGAGAATAAATAGGATGCAGCAGCATTCTTGTAGTTAGATTGGGGTTATTGGGAGGCTGGAGCGTGTGAACCGGTCGTGCCGGCCGGCCGACAACCGGGCTTATCCCCTGCTGGCGCTGAGGGGCATGCTGGTCTTCCCGCATATGGTCGTTCACCTCGAGGTGGGCAGAGAACGCTCGGTGATCGCCGTGGAAGAAGCTTTGGAGGGCGACCGACTGATCGTCCTCGCCGGCCAACGGGATACGAAGCAGGACTACCCGGAGCCCCCGGACATCCACGATATTGGCACGCTCGCCGAAGTCAAGCAGCTAACCAAGCTGGCGAGCGGCACTGTCCGGGTCCTGGTGGAAGGCATCGGCCGGATCAGGGTCCAGGAATATACCGCCAAGGAGCCCTGCTTCCGGGTACGGGCCGAGGATCTGAACTCGCCCGACCTCCGGATACCGGCAACTGAAGCGCTGGTGCGGGCGGTCATCCAGCAGTATGAGCAGTACATCAAGTTGTCGAAGCGCATCCCCAGCGAGACCCTGGCTTCAACCATGACCGAGGACCGGCCCGGTCGGATGGCAGACGTGCTCGCGGCTCACATGCATGGCATCCTCAAGCCGGAGGACCGGCAGGATCTCCTGGAGGCAGTGGACCCCGCGGCGCGCCTCGAGTTGCTGAGCCGGATACTCGGCCGCGAGACGGAGATCCTGGAACTCGAGCGCAAGATCTCGAGCCGGGTCCGCAAGCAGATGGAGAAGGCGCAGAAAGAATACTACCTGCGCGAACAGCTCAAAGCGATCCACAAGGAACTCGGAGAAAAAGAGGACCGGACGAGCGAGGTGGACGACTACCGGCAGAAGATCGCCGCCGCCCGCCTGCCGGCTGAGGTCGAGGAGCGCGCCTCAAGAGAACTCGACCGGCTCGAAAAGATGCCACCGATGGCCGCCGAGTCAGTCGTGGTCCGCAACTACCTCGATTGGCTGGTGGCGTTGCCGTGGGGCATTGAGACTCCCGATCGCCTGGAGGTAGCGAGAGCCCGCGAGATCCTCGATCAGGATCATCACGGCCTTGAGAAGCCCAAGGAGCGTATACTGGAGTACTTGGCAATCCGCCAACTGGCGAAGAACTTGCGGGGCCCCATCTTGTGTCTGGTTGGGCCTCCGGGAACCGGCAAGACGTCGGTTGCGCGCTCGGTCGCTCGCGCGCTGGATCGGCGGTTTGTCCGCGTCTCCTTCGGAGGAGTTCGCGACGAGGCGGAGATTCGCGGCCATCGCCGCACCTACGTGGGAGCGTTGCCGGGCCGGATCCTTCAGGGAATACGTCGGGCAGGTTCCCGCAACCCGGTATTCCTCATGGACGAGATCGACAAGTTGGCGAGTGATTTTCGCGGTGATCCCGCCGCCGCCCTCTTGGAGGTACTCGATCCGGAACAGAATCACGCTTTCAGCGACCACTACCTCGAGGTCCCGTTTGACCTGTCCAGGGTGATGTTCATCACCACCGCCAACAGCCACCACTCCATCCCCCGTCCCCTGCTCGACCGCATGGAAGTCATCAATCTTCCGGGATACACCGAGGACGAGAAGGTAGCCATCGCGGCCCAGCATCTGCTCCCCCGCATCCTCATGGAACACGGATTGCATCGGGGCCACCTGGAGATCGGAGAAGCGGTGTTACGGCGGTTGATCGAGGAGTATACCCGGGAGGCGGGGGTCCGGGGGCTTGAACGGGAATTGGCCGCCATCTGTCGCAAAGTGGCCCGAGATTTGGTCGAGGGCGGCGCCGGCCACGTTACCCTGAGGCCCGACAGTTTGCACCACTTCCTGGGCCCGCCGCGCTACCGTATCAACCTTGCGGAGAAGGACGATGAAGTGGGTGTGGCGACGGCGGTGGCCGTCACCGAGTCCGGCGGCGACATCATGCCCATCGAGGTGACGGTGATGCGGGGCAAGGG
>DOZU01000249.1 GCA_003517845.1 Clostridiales bacterium
GCTCTTGATCTCGACCGTGGTGACGCCCCGCCGCAGCATCTGGTCCAGGCGGTTCATCCCCAGCTCGAAAAGCTCTTCTTCCGATGCCGCGCGGGTTGCGGCGACGGTGCGCAGGATACCGCCGCCCCCGGCCATGATCTCCTGATAGCTTGCGCCCTGCAGCCGGCGGGCGAACTCGTCGGCCCGCCACCCGGCGAATACGGTGTGGGTGTGCGAGTCGATGAGGCCGGGCGTGACCAGCCCGCCGGGCAGGGCGCGGACTTCGGTTGCCCCCGCTTCCCCGGCCGGGTCGTAGTCGGCCATCGAACCCACCTGATGGATCAGGCCGTCTTCCACCACCAGGAAACCATCGATGACCGTCGCCAAGTCCGTGATTGGGCCCCGCGCTGGACCTTCACCGAACTCGCCCAGCGTCACCAGGCAACCGAGGTGTTTGAACACCTGGCGCATGGCGTCACTGCTCCCCGAGCATGGGCAGCTTGATCCCCTGCCGTCTGGCCACGTCCCGCGCTTCGGGATATCCGGCATCGGCATGGCGCATGACTCCCGTGCCGGGATCGGTGGTCAGCACCCGCTCAAGGCGTCCCATGGCTTCGCGGGTTCCGTCGGCCACCACTACCATGCCCGCGTGCAGCGAGTAGCCAATGCCCACGCCTCCGCCATGGTGCACCGACACCCACGTGGCGCCGGACGCGGTGTTGAGCAGGGCGTTGAGGATGGGCCAATCGGCAACGGCGTCGCTTCCGTCCAGCATGCCTTCGGTCTCGCGGTACGGGGAGGCGACGGAGCCAGCATCGAGGTGGTCACGGCCGATGACCACCGGGGCGCGGACCTCTCCCTTGCGCACCAGTTCGTTGAAGCGGACGCCGAGGAGGTCACGCTGGCCGTATCCCAGCCAGCAGATGCGGGCGGGCAGCCCCTGGAAGGGTATCCTCCGCTGGGCCATGCGGATCCAGCGCGCCAGACTCTCGTCCTCGGGGAAGGTCTCCAGTACCATCTGGTCGGTGCGGTGGATGTCGGCCGGCTCGCCCGATAGGGCTACCCAGCGAAACGGCCCTTTGCCCTCACAGAACAGAGGGCGAATGTAGGCCGGTACGAATCCGGGGTAAGAGAAGGCGTCCCTGACCCCCGCTTGCAGGGCATGGGCCCGGAGGTTATTGCCGTAGTCGAAGGCCACCGCCCCCTCCCGCTGGAAGTCCAGGATGGCCTGGCAGTGCATGCCCATGCCCGCCAGGGCCTGGCGGACGTGTTCCTCGGGATCGCGGCGGGCCAGTTCGGCGGACTCGGCTACCGAAAGCCCCGGCGGAACATAGCCGCGCAAGGGATCATGGGCTGAAGTCTGGTCGGTCACGATGTCGGGGACGAAGCCCCTGCGGGTGAGTTCCCGGTGCGTCTGGGCGGCGTTGCCGATGAGGGCGATGGACACCGCCTCTCCTTGCTTGCGAGCCAACTCCGCCCGGTGCAACGCATCGTCCAGCTCCCCGGTGATTTGGTCGCAGAAGCCGTTTTGAACTCTACGGAGGGCTCGGCGCTCGTCCACCTCGACCACGATGGCCACGCCCTCATTCATGGTGACGGCCAGCGGCTGGGCTCCGCCCATCCCCCCTAGTCCGGCGGTGAGGACGATCCGGCCCTTGAGGGTCCCCCCGAAGTGACGGCGGGCTACCTCGGCGAGCGTCTCGTAGGTGCCTTGGATGATGCCCTGGGTGCCGATGTAGATCCATGAGCCCGCCGTCATCTGCCCGTACATCATGAGACCCCGGTCTTCCAACTCCAAAAAATGTTGCCAGGTAGCCCAGCGGGGCACCAGCAGCGAGTTGGCGATCAATACCCGGGGAGATAGGCGATGGGTGCGGAACACGCCGACCGGTTTGCCCGATTGCACGAGCAGCGTCTCGTCGTCCTCGAGTTCCCGGAGCGTTCGGACGAGGGCTGCATAGCAGTCCCAGTTACGCGCCGCCTTGCCGGTACCGCCGTAAACGATGAGTTCATCCGGCTTCTCCGCGACGTCCGGATCCAGGTTGTTCATCAGCATGCGCAGGGCGGCCTCCTGCGGCCATCCCTTACAGCTCAGGGTCGTTCCCCTCGGTGCCCGTACCTCTTTGGCGTTCACGCGGTTGCCTCCCTCCACGATCAAGCCTCCAGCCTTCCGGCCACCGATTCGACGGCTTCGAGCAGGCGGCCGGAGCGGACCAGGTCCGCCACGGCCTCCATGTCCGGACTCAGCAAGCGATCGGCCTCCCGCGGCGCGACCACCCGGCGGATGGCGGCATGGGCGGCGCGGCCCGCCGGACCCGCCTGGTCCACGTTCCGGAACTCCAGGGCCTGGGCGGCGCATAGCAGCTCAATCGCTACCACTCGTTCCGCGTTGGCCAGCACTTCGTTCGCCTTGCGGGCGGCGAACGCTCCCATGCTCACATGATCCTCCTGATTGGCGGAGGTTGGGATGGAGTCCACGCTGGCCGGGTGGCACAGCACCTTGTTCTCCGAGACCAGGGCGGCCGCCGTATACTGTGCCAACATGAAGCCCGAGTTGAGGCCGCCTCCTTCCACCAAGAAGGCCGGCAGGCCGCTCAACTGGGGGTTGAGCAGTCGCTCGATCCGCCGCTCGGCGATGCTCGACCACTCGGCCAGGGCCATGGCCAGGTAATCCAGGGCCAAGGCGAGCGGCTGGCCGTGGAAGTTGCCTCCGGATACCACCAGACCCTGCTCGGGGAAGAGCAGGGGGTTGTCGGTGACGGCGTTGAGTTCCACTTCCAGGACCTGCCGCACATGCGCCAACCCGTCCTTGCTCGCGCCGTGCACCTGAGGGGCGCAGCGCAGGGAATAAGGGTCTTGCACCCGGACCTCGCCCGGACGGGCGATGAGCCGGCTGCCGGCCACCAGCTGGCGCAGGTTAGCGGCTGCCCGGCGGTGTCCCGGATGGGGCCGAACGGCGGCGAAATGGTCGGCAAAGCAGGCATCGGTGCCCCGCAAAACTTCCGCGGTCAGGGCGGCCGCCACATCCGCCGCCCGGCTGACCCGATCGGCCCCCAGGACGCCCAGCGCACCCAGGGCGGTGATGAGCTGGGTCCCGTTGATCAGCGCCAGCCCCTCTTTGGCTTCGAGGATTAGCGGATGGAGCCCCGCCTCGGCCAGTGCCCGCGCTGCCGGGAGCCGGCGCCCTCCCGTCCAGACCTCGCCCTCACCGATCAGCACCAGGGCCAGATGGGCCAAGGGCGCTAAATCGCCGCTGGCGCCCACCGAACCCTTGGCGGGGATGACCGGATGCAGGCGGTGTTCGATGAGCGCGAGCAGCATGTCGATGACTTCGGGGCGCACGCCCGAGTGTCCGGAAGCCAGGGAATTGGCTCGGAGCAGGAGCATCGCCCGAACCACCGGCTCGGGCAAAGGATCGCCCACCCCGGCGGCGTGACTCAAGAGCAGATTCCGCTGTAGCCGCCGCAACTGGCCGGGGGAAATGGCGACCTCGCTGAAACTGCCGAACCCGGTGGTGACTCCGTATATCACCCGGCCCTGGGCGACGCACTCATCGATGAGCCGGCGGGCCACCACCACCTGCCGGCGGGCCGCGTCGTCCAGCCGCGCTCCCTTGTGCCCCTTGACGACCTGCTCGAGGTCGCTTAGCGTCAGACTGTGTCCGTCGAGATCGAGCAAGCTGTTGATGCTCCCCGCTGCTATTATTGCCAGGACGCGTCCGGGGCGGCGATCATGACCCCGCCCGCCGCGCCCGGGCAGGGGCACGGTCGTCGCCGGGCCCACGGTTGCCGCCGCGTCCACCGTAGGGGCGGGTTCGG
>DOZU01000245.1 GCA_003517845.1 Clostridiales bacterium
ATCACAGGCCAACCACATCAGCCGTGAAGGGGGATTGACGACATCCCGCGCGCCGTGTAAAGTATGGCCAACAACTCAAGAGCATCGGCCATGACCGGGAAGAGTAGCCGCTTTCGAGCCGACCAAGCGAGCCGGGGATGGTGGGAGCCCGGCGCCGGCGAGAGGGGCGAATGGCCCCGGGAGCTGCGGGCCAAAAGGCATCATCCGAGTAGGACCCGCCGGGATCTCCCGTTAGCGAGATAGGGTATACGGGCTTTGATCCGTCTGAGGAGCCCCGTACCCGGGAGCATGACCGGCGGAAGACGGATCCGAACCGGTCTTCAAGCGGGGTGGCATCACGGCCAGAAACCCGTCCCAGCAAGGGGCGGGTTTTTGTCATTCATAACTGGGGGAGGGCTCGCGCATGGGTGAGCAGCGATTCGCGTTTCCGTTGCCGGCCGAGGGGTTGCCGACCTGTTGGTACAATTTGGCGGCCGATCTGCCGTTCCGGCCCGATCCGCCCCTGCATCCGCGCACGCTCCAGCCGCTTGGGCCGGCCGACCTTTCCGCTCTCTTTCCGCCCTCGCTGATCGAGCAAGAAGTGAGCGGTGAGCGCTTCCTTGATGTCCCCGGTGAGGTGCTGGACGTGTATCGGCGGTGGCGGCCCACGCCCCTGTTCCGGGCGGTCCGGCTGGAAAGGGACCTGGGAACCGCGGCGCGCATCTACTACAAGTACGAGGGGGTCAGCCCCACCGGCAGCCACAAACCGAATACCGCCGTGCCCCAGGCCTACTACAACCGGCGGGACGGGACCCGGCGACTGGCCACCGAGACCGGGGCCGGCCAATGGGGATCGGCGCTCGCCTTTGCCAGTTCCTTCTTCGAACTGGAATGCACGGTGTACATGGTGCGGGTCAGCTACGAGCAGAAACCCTACCGCCGGACGCTCATGCGGGCTCACGGTGCGGAAGTGGTGGCCAGCCCGAGCGAGCGGACGGCCGCCGGGCGGGCGGTCCGGGCGGAGCACCCGGAGTGTCCCGGCAGCCTGGGGATTGCCATCAGCGAGGCGGTCGAGCAGGCCATGACCGAAGGGGAGACCTGCTATGCTCTGGGGAGCGTGCTCAACCACGTGCTGCTGCACCAGACGGTGATCGGCCTGGAGGCCCGCGAGCAGATGAGATTGGCGGGCGAGCGGCCGGACTACATCGTGGGCTGTTTCGGAGGCGGCAGCAATTTCGCCGGACTGGCCTTCCCCTTCCTGGGTCTGGGCGACCCTAAGCCGACCGTGGTCGCTGCCGAACCGTCAGCCTGCCCCAGCTTGACCCGGGGCGTGTACGCCTATGACTATGGTGACACGGCGGGGCTTGCGCCCGTGGTACGCATGCACACCCTCGGTCACCGTTTCGTGCCGCCATCCATCCATGCCGGCGGACTCCGCTACCATGGTGCGGCGCCGCTGGTCAGTGCCATCCTCGACCGCGGCCTGATAGCCGCCCGGGCGGTAGGGCAGCGGGACGCCTTCGCCGCAGCGGCTCGCTTCACCCGCTGCGAAGGTATCCTCCCGGCACCGGAATCTGCCCACGCCATCAAGGTTGCGTTGGACCTGGCGCTCGAGGCCGGGGAACGGGGGCAAGCTCCCTGCATCCTCTTCGGTCTCAGCGGCCACGGGCATTTCGATCTCGGCGCTTACGAGACGTACCTCGATGGGCAGCTGGAGGACTGCGAGTACTCCCTGCGGGACGGGGAACACGCACTGGCCGGTTTGCCGGCGGTGCCGGGAGGCTGATGGCGCGATGTTCAGCTTCGCATTGCTGGAGGCCACGGCGCTGTTACCTCACGAGCAGATCGAAGGAGAACGCTTGGTCCGGTTGACGCGGACCATCAGCCGAGACGGCTACCTGCGCCAACCGGTCCTGGTAGACCGGTCGAGCCTGGTGATCCTGGATGGGCATCACCGGGTGGGGGCACTCGCGATCCTGGGGTACGCGATCGTGCCGGCGTACCTGGTGGATTACCGCGGCACCCGCGTTCGGGTCCGCTCGCGACGAGCCGGAGTCGCTGTCGACAAGGACGGCGTGGTGGAGCGGGGGACTGGACGGCGTCCTTACCCGCCTCGTACCTCCCGGCACGTGTTTGACGAAGTCCCGCCTCCCCGTCCGATTGATCTCGAACTGCTGGCTGCCCTGGGAACGGCCCTCGCGGGGGAGGCGCCGGCCGCGCCCAGGGGTGCGCGAACTCGGAGAATGTTTGCGTCGTCGCCGGGGAGAGAATAGGGTCTGGCGGATGCGAAAGGGCGGGCGACCCTTGAGACTCTCACCGACCCTGGTTCGACACGATGGCAATGCGGCGCTGTTGCGGGCAGTGGAGATGTCCGTCCTGTCCACGCTCGCGGGATGGCCGCTTCACCTTCATGCCGAGGGACTTCGCGGCACGGGCAAGACCACCATCATCCGCGCCACCCGGCCCGCTTTGCCGCAGATCGAGCGGGTCAAGGGCTGCCTATACAACTGCGACCCCCGGCGACCGCACTGCCCCGACCATCTTGGGGGCTGGGAGGGAGAGTCCGAATGGGTCCCCATGCCTTTCATCGAGATATCCCATTCGGCGAAGGTCGGAACGGTAGTCGGCAGCGTAGATCTGGCAGGTCTGACTGACGCCCGCAACCCTCGGGCAGCGCTGTTACCCGGGTCCATTCCGCAGGCCAATCGCGGCATCATCTTCGTGGACGAGATCAACCGCCTGGCCGATACCGCTCCGGAGCTGGCGGATGTGCTCCTCGATGTGATGGGTACCAAGCCCGGCCGCATCCAGGTGGAGGAAACGGGTCTCCCCCGCGTGGAAGTGCCGCTGACCATCTCGGTATGGGCGGCGTCCAATCCGGATGAAGATCCCGGACCGCTGGAAGACATCCGCAAGCAGCTATCTGACCGGTTCGATTTCGTCATTGCCATGAGTCGCCCTTCCCGGCCGGAGGTGGTGGCGGAGATCCTGGCGGGACGAGCTGAGGCTGTCACCCGCCCGCCGGCCCTTGCCGCCGACGCCGCCTGCTGGCAAGGGCTGCTGGCGAACCTCGCCCGAGTGGTCTTGCCGCGGCCCCTGCAGCGCCTCTTGGCCGGCCTGTATGTGGATTTCAATCTGGAGAGCTTGCGGGCGGTGGAGGCCATCCAGCTAGGGGCAAGAGTTCACGCCGCGCTGGAAGCTCGAGCGGAAGTGACCCTGGCGGATGTGCTGGCGGTCACCGCCATCGCCCTGCGCCACCGGGCGGATCTTGCGACGGTAACTGAGGCGATGAAACACCTGGAGGAGTGGTCGAATCAGGCCGACCACGGCCTGCCTCCGGGGGATGAGGGTCCGAACGAGCCGATGGTTACCTCGCCCCCCTCGGGAAAGCAGCGCGCAGCCGGTGCCCTCTCCGGATCGGGAGTCGTCCGGAACTGGGGAAACCTGCTGAGCCGTCTCTGGCCGGGGCCGGAAAAGGGGGCCGGTCTGACAAGCGGGGACCGGCGTTCCCGATCCGGTCAGAGCGGCGGCCTCGGGCGGGCTGGGCGGAGCAGTGCGAGATCGTGCAGCGGGCCCGAGGGAGGAGATGGCGG
>DOZU01000182.1:0-1323 GCA_003517845.1 Clostridiales bacterium
TACTGGATTTGAACCAGTGACCTCCTGAATGTGAGTCAGGCGCTCTACCCCTGAGCCAACCGCCCATCCACCAACTTGGTGGGGCTAACGGGACTCGAACCCGTGTTACCACCTTGAAAGGGTGGTGTCCTAGGCCCCTAGACCATAGCCCCCGAAATCGACGTGGCTTTCCATTTGAGCGACGACCTGCAGCGACTGCTGGTGCGCCCGGCAGGATTCGAACCTGCGACCAGCCGGTTATGAGCCGGCTGCTCTAACCGCTGAGCTACGGACGCACTCCCGGCCGGGTTCAAGAGGCTGCGGCTCGGCCTCGGATTAGCTTTGGCTGCGGAGGAGGGACTCGAACCCTCAGAACCTTCCGGTTAACAGCCGGCTGCTCTACCATTGAGCTACTCCGCAAGGCAACCACATTATAAGGCAACTATCGTTCCGGGTCAAACGCAGACCACACGCGCGATACGTTGGTCGGGGCTGACCGTGGCTCGACGCCTACTGGCCATGGATTCAGTCGAGGTAGTCCTTGAGTTTCCGGGAACGGCTGGGATGACGTAGTTTGCGCAAGGCTTTCGCCTCGATCTGCCGGATGCGCTCCCGGGTCACGCCGAACTCATACCCTACTTCCTCCAGGGTTCGTGCCCGGCCGTCATCCAGTCCGAAGCGCAGGCGAAGCACCTTCTCCTCCCGGGGAGTCAGGGTCTCGAGCGCCTCCTCGAGCTGGCGTTTGAGCAGCATGAACGAGGCACTCTCCGCCGGGGCCAGGGCATCCTGATCTTCTATGAAATCGCCGAGGTGGCTGTCTTCCTCTTCGCCGATCGGCGTCTCCAGCGATACCGGCTCCTGGGCGATCTTCTGGATCTCTCGAACCTTCTCGACGGGCGTGCCCATCTCCTCGGCTATCTCTTCCGGGAGGGGTTCCCGGCCGAGTTCCTGCAGGAGTTGGCGCGAGACGCGGAGCAGCTTGTTGATCGTCTCGACCATGTGTACGGGGATACGGATGGTACGGGCCTGGTCGGCAATGGCGCGCGTGATCGCCTGGCGGATCCACCAAGTGGCGTAGGTGCTGAATTTATATCCCTTACGGTAGTCGAACTTCTCTACCGCCTTGATCAGGCCGAGATTGCCCTCCTGGATGAGATCCAGGAAGAGCATGCCCCGACCTACATATCGCTTGGCAATGGACACTACCAGGCGCAAGTTCGCCTCGACGAGGCTGCGCTTGGCCTCCTCGTCTCCTTGCTCGATGCGCCGGGCCAACCCGACCTCCTCTTCCGAGTCGATCAGCCTCCAACCGCCGATTTCCTTCAGGTACATGCGGACGGGGTC
>DOZU01000182.1:1667-10750 GCA_003517845.1 Clostridiales bacterium
TCGACGGCCACGCCATCGGGGACGCTCAAGCCGCCTGGCTCCTCGACCTCGCCATCCGGTCGGGAACGCAACGGGCGCGGCGGATTCACCACCGGCTCGCTCACCACGTCGATGCCCTCTTCGGCAAGCTTCTCATAGAGTTCATCGATCTGGTCGGCGGTAAGGGTGACTTCCTCGCGCTGCAGCGTATCCGCAATCTCGGCACAGGTGAGACGTCCATGCTCTTTACCCCGCTGGATGAGTTGCTTGGCCGCCTCGCTTCTCGCTTCCCGCTCGTTGCTCACCGCTATCCTGGCTCCCCGAACCGGTCGGCTGCTCCTTGAGTTCCTTGGTTAGAGCCAGGTACTCTTCCAGTAAACCTGGCCTCATTCCTTCCCTCTTCGCTTCGTGTTCCCTAATTTCGCCCTGCAAGTGGTCACGTCTCTGGCGTAGCCGATGATGTCGCAGCTTATGCAAGCAGTCGTCCGCCACGCGCTCTGCCTGGGACACGGGACGATCATCGTGCAGCAACAAGCCGGCAGCCAGCGCCCGCGCCCGCGGATCCTCCAGGGTCTCGACCAGCTGGGCCGGAGTGAACCCCGGGGCTTCCGCCGCTTTGACCAACCCGGCCGCGATTTCCCGGTAAGCGGGGTCGGGCAGCAGGTCGCCCCCCAGCTCCGCACTTACCCGGCGGGCCAATCGCGGGTCGGTCGCCATTGCCCGCAGCAGTTCCTCGGCGGCGCGGCGCAGCCCGTGGTCGACTGGTTGTCTTTCCCTTCCAGTAGCATCCCCGATGATCGGACGGTTATCCCCAGCCCGCAATCCTTGTCGCTGGTACCGGACCAGATCCTCCGTCAAGGCCCCGATCTCCACCCCCAGGGCCCGGGCGAATCGTTCGAGATAGGCTTCCCGCTCCACCTCATTGTCCAGGGCGGCCAGCACCGGCAGGATGGCTCGAGAGGCGCTCACCTTGCCCTCCACCGTGTTGAGATCCACATCCCGCCGCGCCAGGTGGAAGTGATATTCCGGCAAGGGCAGGGCCTGCTCGAGAAGTAACTCGAACTGCTCCCTGCCCAGTTCGCGCAGGCAGTCGTCCGGGTCGCGTCCCTCGGGCAGCATGGCCACCCGCGCGCCGCAACCCATTTCGCGGAGGATGGCCAACCCGCGAAGGGTGGCGCCCGTTCCGGCGGCATCGGCATCGTAAGCCAGCACCGCCGTGCCGGCCACCTGGCCCAGCAGCCGGGCCTGGTCCCGCGTGAAAGCCGTGCCCAATGAGGCCACGGCATGAGTGAGTCCCGCCTGATGGCAGGCGATCACATCCATGTAGCCTTCCACCAGCAGGGCTTGTCCCCGGGCGCGCATCCCTTCCCGGGCCATACGGTACCCGTATAGCAGCCGCCCCTTGCTGAATACGGGCGTTTCCGGCGAGTTCAGATACTTGGGCTCCTCCGCGTCCAGGGCCCGTGCTCCGAAGCCGACCACCTTGCCCGAGGGGTTGGTGATGGGGAACATGAGCCGGCCACGAAACCGGTCGTAGTGACCGGCATCGCGGGCGACCACCAGGCCGGCCTTCTCCAGTTCCGCAAGTGAGCAGCCGCGGCTCCGAAGTTCGTCGAGGAGATTAGTCCATCCCGGCGGCGAGTGGCCCAGGCGAAAGCGACGGATCGTGTCGCCGGCGACCCCCCGGCGAGTCAGGTACTGCCGGGCGGCCGCCCCGCCGTCCGCCTGCAGCGCTTGCTCATAGAACGCGGTTGCCAGTTCCAGGGCCTGATGAACCCGATCGCGTTCGGCCGACCGGCGGCGCTGCTCGGGCGTGTCCTCGGGATCGGGTATCGTGACCCCCGCCCGTTCGGCCAGCGTCCTGAGCACCTCGGGGAAGCTCAGCCCTTCCCGTAACATCAGGAAGTTGAAGACCGACCCCCCGGCCTGGCAGCCGAAACAATAGAAGATCCCCTTGTCCGGGCTCACCGTGAACGACGGCGTCTTCTCGGCATGGAAAGGGCACAGTCCCAGGTAATTCTTGCCTTTGCGCTGGAGGTTGACGTAGGACGAAATGACCTGCACGATGTCGGTACGATTGCGGACCTCCTCGATGATCTCCCCCGGGATATTGGAGCCGGCCACCGCTCTCACCTCCTCGGAAGCCGCAGATCATCAGCGGGTCGCCAGGGCAAGGGGAGGAAGTGGCGCGTATAGGTGGCGATGGCGTAGCGGTCGGTCATGCCCGCCACGTGGTCGCAAGCCCTCCTCCACGGCGGGTCACCCGCCGGCGTACCCGCGTCGCCATCGAGCAAGGCCGGATCGCGGCAATACAGGTCATAGAGGGCAAGCACGACCCCCTTGGCCCGCCCTTCCTCTCCCTTGGCCCCGGAACGGACGTACACCTGCTGGAAGAGGAATTCCCGCAGTTCCTGACAGGCAGCCGCAACCGCTTCGCCCATCGCGATCTCCCCGTCGCGACTCCGGGCGATGATATCCGAGACCATGGCGTGGATCCGACGGGCATGGCTGGTCCCCAGCAGTTTCATGGGTCCTTCCGGCAGCGCCTCCTGCCGCAGGATTCCCCCCCGGATGGCGTCGTCGATGTCGTGGTTGATATAGGCCACCCGATCGCAGAGCTGAGTAAGTCGGCCCTCGGCGGTGGCGGGTCGTCCCTCGCTGCCGTGGGCGCCGATGCCGTCCCTGACTTCCCCGGTCAGATTCAATCCGGGACGCTCGTGACTCCCCCGTTCCAGAAGGTCGGCCACGCGGAGGCTCTGCTCGGCATGGCGGAAGCCGCCGGGGACCACTCCGTCCAGCGCGTCTTCTCCCGAATGGCCGAAGGGAGTATGCCCGAGATCATGCCCCAGAGCTATGGCCTCCGTCAGGTCCTCGTTCAGGCGGAGGGCCTTGGCCACGGTCCGGGCGATCTGCGCCACTTCCAACGAGTGAGTGAGGCGGGTTCGATAGTGGTCGCCGAAAGGCACGAGGAAGACCTGGGTCTTGTCCTTGAGCCGCCGGAACGCCTTGGAATGGATGATGCGGTCGCGATCGCGCTGGAAGGCGGTACGGATATCGCACTCGGGTTCAGGCCAGGCGCGGCCGCGGCTGCCGGCCGCCCGGGCGGCAAACGGCGCCAATTCCCTGTCTTCTCGTTCCTCCGTCTGCCGCCGTACGTTCAACGCTTCCCCCACTCTCCTCGAGACAATTAGCCGCAAGCGTAGTACTTCCTGCCGCGGGCAGGAAGACTCCGGGATGCGCCCGAAATGGGGGGACGGAGGATGATAGCCATGCAGCAACTCGATGTTCGTCACTGCCGCAGCTTGTTCCCGTCGCTGGCCTTAGAAGAGGGTGGCAGGTCCGTCGCCTATCTGGATGCGCCGGCCGGCACGCAGGTCCCCCGGATGGTCGGGGATTCGATCACCACTTACTTTCGGGACGCCAACGCCAACGTTGGGGGGGCATATCGGACCAGCCGGGCTACCGACCGCATCATCGCCGAGGCCCGGGCAGCGATGGCCGACTTGCTGGGCGCGGAGGCCGACGAGATCGCCTTCGGCGCGAACATGACGACCCTGACTTACACGCTGTCGCGCGCCCTCGGGCAAACCCTGACCGAGGGCGATGAGGTGGTGGTCACGGAAATGGACCATGAGGCGAACGTCAGCCCCTGGCGCGCGCTGACCGAGCGCGGCGCGGCGGTGCGAACCCTGCCCATGGATCCCGCCACCTGCCAGCTGGCGCCGCTGGAGACTTGCCTCGGTCCCCGCACCCGGGTGGTGGCGCTCGGCTACGCTTCCAACGCGCTGGGGACGGTCAACGCGGTGCGGCGGGCCGCCTCCCTGTGCCGGGAGGCCGGGGCGATCCTGGTGGTGGACGCGGTGCATTACCTGCCGCACGCGCCGGTGGATGTGAAGGACCTCGACTGCGACTTCCTGCTGGCTTCGACGTACAAGGTCTTCGGACCTCACCTTGGGCTGCTCTACGGCCGCAAGGCGGCGTTTGAGAAACTGCCGGCCTATCGCCTGCGGGTGCAGCGGCCATATCCGCCGGAGAAGCTCGAGACGGGCACGCTCAATCATGAGGGTCTGGCCGGCTTGCTGGGGACGGCGGCCTTCCTGGAGGATATCGGCCGCCGAGCGGGAGGCAAGGGGGACCGCCGGCAGATCTTGCGCGCGGCCATGACGGCCATCGCCGACCACGGCAAGGCGCTGGGCGAAAGACTGTACCGGGGGCTTGCCGGCCTACCCGGAGTTCGGGTCTTCGGACCCCTCCCGGGTGCGCGGCGCACGCCCACTTACTCTTTCACGCTGGCCGGCCGCACGCCCCGGCAGGTGGCCGAGCACCTGGGGAGCAGGGGCGTGTTCGTCAGCGACGGCGACTTCTACGCGCCCGGCCCCATCGAGCGCCTGGGGCTTGCCGGCAGCGGCGGCCTGGTGCGGGCCGGTCTGGCCCCGTACAACGACGCCGAGGACGTCGCCCGGCTTCTGGAATGCGTTACCGAGCTGGCGGGATGACAGGCGGTACCCACGGCTAAGTGCTGGACGGGGCGTCGGAAGCAGGGCGGCTGGCGGATAGCGCCGCCTGGGCGGCCGCCAGGCGGGCGATGGGCACCCGGAAGGGCGAACAGCTCACGTAGTCCAAGCCGGCCTGATGAAAGAAGCTGATCGAGGCGGGGTCGCCGCCATGTTCGCCACATATCCCGATCTTGAGGTCCGGCCTGGCTCGGCGCCCTCCTTCGACCGCCATCTCCACCAGCCGGCCGACCCCATCGCGATCCAGGGTCACGAAGGGGTTGGCGGTCAGGATCCGGGAATCGAGATAGCGGGTAAGGAACTTGGCCTCGGCGTCATCCCGGCTGAAGCCGAAAGTCGTCTGGGTGAGGTCGTTGGTGCCGAAGGAGAAGAACTCGGCCTGGCCGGCGATCACGCCGGCCACCACGCAGGCCCGGGGGATCTCGATCATGGTCCCCACGGGGCAGGCGAGGCTCATGCCCCGGGCGGCGGCGACCTCAGCCGCCACGCGCGCGATCAGCTCATGGCAGAAGGCCAGTTCCCGGTCGAGGCCCACGAGGGGGATCATGATCTCCGGCCGGGCATCGACCCCGCGGCTAACGAGGTCGGCGGTTGCCTCGAAGATGGCGCGGACCTGCATTTCATAGATTTCCGGGTGGGAAATCCCCAGACGGACCCCGCGATGTCCGAGCATCGGGTTGGATTCGCGCAGAGCGCGGGCTCGCTGCAACAACTGGTGCTCCCGAGCGGTCGGGGCCGAGCCGAGGGCCGCTGCGCCGAGTTCCTCGAGGTTCGGCAGGAACTCGTGCAAAGGTGGGTCCAGCAGCCGGATGGTGACGGGGAGTCCGGCCATGGCCTCCAGGATGCCCGCGAAGTCGGCACGCTGGATAGGCAAGAGCCGTTCGAGATGACCTCGGCGCTCCCGCTCGGTCTCGGCCAGGATCATCGCCTGGACGATCGGCAGTCGGTCCTGGGCCATGAACATGTGCTCGGTGCGGCACAGCCCGATGCCCTCCGCGCCGAACTCCCTCGCCCGGGCCGCGTCGGCGGGCGTATCGGCATTCGCCCGCACGCCGAGCCGCCGGGCACCGTCCGCCCAGGCAAGCAAGGTACGGAAGTAAGGCGACAAGTCGGGCTGTACCAGGGGGACTTCGCCCAGGACTACCCGGCCGGTGGCGCCGTCGATGGACAGGATATCCCCCGCCCGCAGCACGCGATCCCCGATCTGGACGCTGTCTCCCCGGGGATCGAAGCGGATGGCGTCGCAGCCCACGACGCACGGCTTGCCCATGCCCCGGGCCACGATCGCGGCGTGGCAGGTCATGCCGCCCCGGGCCGTGAGCACGCCTTGCGCGGCGGCAATGCCGTGGATGTCGTCGGGAGTCGTCTCCGGGCGGACCAGCAGCACTCGCTCGCCCGCCTCGGCGCGAGCCTGCGCCGAGTCCGCGTCAAGGGCGATGCTGCCGGTGGCGGCGCCGGGCGATGCGGGCAGCCCGGTTGCCAGCACATCCAGGGCAGCCCGGGAGTCGATGGTCGGGTGCAGCAGTCGGGCCAGCGCTTCCGGTTCCACGCGTAAGAGGGCGGCTTCGCGATCGATGACGCCTTCTTCCGCCAGGTCGACGGCCGCGCGGATGGAGGCGGCAACGCTACGTTTTCCGGAACGAGTCTGCAAGATGTAGAGCCGGTCCTCTTCGACCGTGAACTCGATATCCTGCATGTCGCGATAGTGGCCCTCAAGCAGACGGGCATATCGCTCGAGCTGGGCATGGGCGTCGGGGAGTTCGCCAGCCATATCGGCAATGGGCCGGGGCGTGCGGATCCCCGCCACCACGTCTTCTCCCTGGGCGTTCAGCAAGTACTCGCCGTAAAGCCTGCGGGCACCGGTTGAAGGATCGCGGCTGAAGACGACGCCGGTCGCCGAGCGGGGGCCCCGGTTCCCGAAGACCATGGACTGAACGGTGACGGCCGTCCCGAGATCGTGGGGGATGCCGTACATTTCGCGATAGGCGATCGCCCGCTGGTTGTTCCAGGAGTCGAATACGGCGCGGATCGCCATCCAGAGTTGCCGGCGGGGGCTGACGGGGAAAGGATCGCCCGTGTGGTCGGCGACCAGCTTGAGGTACTGCTGGACGACTCCCCGCAAGGTCTCCTCATCCCACTGGCCATGCTCGGGAGCGTTTCGCCGTCTCCGCGCCGTCTCCAGTACGTCTTCGAAACGGCGATGGGGGATGCCCATCACGACGTCGCCGAACATCTGGAGGAAGCGGCGGTAGCAGTCGAGGGCGAAGATGGCGCTTCCCGAGGAACGGCCCATCCCTTCCGCCGACTCGGGGTTCAGACCAAGATTGAGGATGGTGTCCATCATGCCGGGCATGGAGGCGGCACCGCCGGAACGGACCGAGACCAGGAGGGGGTCCTCGGCTGAGCCGAGCGGCCGGCCGCACTCGCCTTCCAGGGCCGCCAACGCCTCCGCCACCTGCTCCTCGAGACTCCCCGGCCAGTTCCTTCCCAGCCGATAGTAGTCCCGGCAAGCCTGGGTGGATATGATGAAGCCCGGTGGGACGGGCAACCCGAGCCGGACCATCTCGGCCAGGTTGGCCCCTTTCCCCCCCAGCAGGTCGCGCATGTCCGCCCGGCCATCGCCGAAACGGTAGACGTACTTGCCGCTCACCTTGGGGCCTCCTCTTGCCGGAGCAACTCGAGGATGCGGGAAGCCGTCTCCTCAACCGCCATCCGCGTGATATCGATCACGTGGCTGCCGAGGCTCCGGAAGACCGAGTTGGCGTAGTCGAGTTCGCGGATGATGCGGTCCAGTTCGGCGTACTCCGAGCCCGGCTTCAGCCCGATCACCTTCAGCCGCTGCCGCCGGATCTCCAGAATATACTGCGGCTCGGCGGTCAGTCCTACCAGCCGAAACGCGGGGACGGCTGCCAGTTCGGCGGGCGGCTCCAGCTCGGGTACAAGGGGCAGGTTGGCGGCTTTGATCTTGCGATGGGCGAGGTACATCGAAACGGGCGTCTTGGATACCCGGGAGATGCCGAGCAGCACGCAGTCGGCCGCGAGCAGGCCGCGGGGGTCCTTGCCATCATCATGCTTGACCGCGAACTCAACCGCTTCGACCCGGCGGAAGTACTCCTCATCGAGGCGCCGGCTGAGCCCCGGCTCGAGCCGCGGGGGAACCTCGCTGATCCGCCCGATGGCCTCGATCACCGGGCCCATTATGTCCACGGCCGGGATGCCCAGCGCCCGGGACGCATCGCTGACCATGGCCCTGAGTTGAGGTTGGACCAGCGTGTACACGATCGCCGCCCGGCTGGCGGCAGCCTGGTCGATGATGGCCTTTACCGACGGAGCGTCGTTCACGAAGGGGAAGCGATGAACCTCAAAACGGCCGCTGTCGAACTGACTGGCGGCCGCCCGGGCCACCAGTTCCGCGGTCTCGCCGATGGAGTCGGATACGATGAAGATGGGTCCCATTCCTCGCTGGTCGGTCCCCGGTCCCGGCTCCATGCCCGACTCCCCGCTCTCTCCGATCGCCCCGAGACTCAGTGATGCTTCTCCGAGCCGGGCATGGTTCCTGCCCGTAGTGTCAGCTCAAGATCCCTGCTCTGGCTAGTTCACCAGTCGCGACAGGTCGGCCGGGAGGGAGATCAAATCGAGGATGGCCCGGAGCAGGGCTAACCGGTTGGTGCGAAGCGCCTCCTCCTCCGCCATGACCAGTACCGCATCGAAGAAGGCGTCGACCGGCTGCCGCAGTCCTGCCACGCGGGTCCAGAACGCTTCATAGTCGCCGTCTTCCAGGGACGCCGCGGCTTGCCTCCGAACAGCCAGCAGCGCGCGGTGCAGGTCGTGCTCCGCCGCTTCTCGGAACTCCTCGGGGCTCACGGTCTGCCCGGAGGCCACCCGCCCGGCCAGCCCGCTCACTCGGACCTGGACGGCCAGCAAGTCGGCGAAGGCGGGCGTGCCCCGGAACCGGGCCAGCGCCCGCGCTCGGGCCTCGGCGACCTCCAGCCGATCGCTGCCCGCCGCCAGGACCGCTTGCACCACGTCATCGCCCAGCCCGCGTTCGAGCATCAATCCCCGGAAGCGAATCAGCAGGAAGTCGGCAAGCCGCTCCTCCCATGCCCCGGAGGGCAGCCCTTGCACCTCGCGGATCTGGCCGATCGTCCGGCGCAGCGTGACTCCGGGAAGGACCGACGTTAGCAGGCGGACGATGGCGTGAGCCATGCGTCGCTGGCCCAAGGGGTCCTGCGATCCGGTGGCCTCGAGCCCCACGGAATGGAAAGCCGCCAGCGCGTCCAGCCGGTCGGCCAGACCTACCAGCGCCCCGGCGCGGGATGCGGGGAGGTCATCGTCGGCGGTCCGGGGCAGGTAGTGATCGTGGATAGCTTGAGCTACCGCCGGCGGCTCTCCCCATCCGGCGGCGTATTCCCTCCCCATGATTCCCGCCAGTTCGGGGTACTCGTACACCATCCGTGTCCCGAGATCGACCTTTGCCAGTTCGGCGGACCGGACGGCGACCTCCGTCTCTTCCTCGCCCAGCCCGGCATCGCTCGCGAGGCGGCGGACCGCTACCGCCGTGCGGCGGGCCCGGTCGCCCACCGTGCCGAG
>DOZU01000184.1 GCA_003517845.1 Clostridiales bacterium
GGGGGGTGAACTTGGGTTAGCATTTCCTACCGGTCGCCAGCAACTAAAAGCCTTGGCTGTCACAGAAGCCAAGCGCAGAAGTCCTCGGCTGGCTAACGGAATGCGGTTAGCCTGCCTTGCCCTGGCCTAGAAGAGGCGAGAAATGGAGTCGTCCCAGACAGCGCCATCTGGAACGGGCCTTTCTAGCGCATCCACGATGAGGCCGGTGGCTTCCTCCAGGCCGATGATATCATCGTTGGGGCGCATGACTCCGTTCACGAAGATGGCGCGGGCTATGCCGAAATTCATCCGGACTTCCGGGTCGCCCACACTCCACTCTCGGACAATAACTCGACCCCCGAAGGCCTCGGCCGCCTGTCTCATGACAGCACCTTCCTCAGACCGCAGGGCCGTGCATAGCGGGGTGAAGAACACGTCCACAACAACCTGGGTCTCTGTAGGCTCCTGGTTCGTCTGGGGTGGGTCGTACCGGGGCTCAAGGTACTGCGGCAGACAGGCTGTGACCGGAAGCCCTGTGTACATGAGCCTGCGTCGACCTCTGGCCTGAGCGGTGCTGAAGCCCAACCGAGAGAAGAACTGGTCGGGCATGTAACCCCAGACGTCTGAACAGGCATCGACTACGACTCCTCGGCCCTGCTTTCTGGCTCGCCCGAGGACTTCTGTCAAATGTCTCTTCACTTCGTCCAATATCGATCCGGCATAGCTTGAGCATCGTCCGGCCATCTCCTCGGGGTAGAACTGATAAGGCGCTCCCGAAGGGTAGACGTTCGGGTATCGCGAACCGATGTAGTGTCTGTCCAGCTTGAGCTTTGCCGCCTCGTGCGCGTCCTCAAGACAATCCCGCGCGGTCCTGGCATCGGCCTGAGCCTGATCAAGCCATCTCCGACCTTCGCCGAGGTTTCCCGTCGCTGGCGGTGATGGGTAGGGCCACCCTGACCTCAGTTCCCCGGCAGGTTCTTCGGCGGCAGCTCGGAGAACCCTGCCGCAAACACTTTCCGCCCCGGAACAGCCATCCTTGACGGCCGATCGCCTGCGTTATAGAATACACACAGGACAGGCTGGTACCGGGTTGACTACGACCTGGGTTGATATATATAGTACAAGTCAGTCGGGCGTGATCTGGCGACTGGCGACAAAGCTGGTCGCTTGCGGTTAAGGTCGTAGGTGCCAGGGGTAGGGCCGAGTCCTTTCGGCCCTTTATGTTTTTGCCAGGATACGGAGGCTGGTTACCGTGCCGAATATTGGAGGCATGTTCGTGACCGCCGGGCTCGGCTTGATTGGCGGATACCTGATTCGCCGGTTTATGGCCGAGGCTCGTCTTGGTTCGGCCGAACGGGCTGCTCGGGACATCGTGGACCGGGCCAGGAGCGAGGCCGAGGGCAAGCGACGCGAGGCCGTGCTGGAGGCCAAGGAGGCGGTGCAACGGTTACGGGACGACTTCGAACGCACGTCCCGGGAGCATCGGGCGGAGTTCCAGCGCCAGGAGCGCCGACTGACGCAGAAGGAAGAGAGCTTGGACCGCAAAGGGGAGAACCTGGAGCGGCGGGATGAGAACTTGCACCGCAAGGAACAGGAGATCAAGCAACTCGAGGACCGGCTGGAGGAATTGCAGGGCAAGCGTATCGCCGAACTGGAGCGAGTGGCGGCCCTATCCACGCAGGAGGCGCGTGAGTTGCTCTTGAAGATGGCCGAAGAGGACCTCCGGCAGGACCTGGCCCGGATGATCCGCGACCGGGAGCAAGAAGCTCGTCAAGAGGCGGACCGGCGGGCGCGGGAAGTCATAGCGCTGGCGATCCAGCGCTGTTCCGCCGACCAGGTGGCGGAGGTGTCGGTGTCGGTGGTGGCCTTGCCCAGCGATGAGATGAAGGGAAGGATCATCGGCCGCGAAGGCCGCAACATCCGCACGCTGGAGAGCCTGACGGGGATGGACCTGATCATCGATGACACGCCGGAAGCCGTCGTGGTGTCCGGGTTCGACCCGGTCCGGCGAGAAGTAGCGCGCGTGGCGCTGGAGAGGCTGGTGGCGGATGGGCGCATCCATCCCGCCCGAATCGAGGAGATGGTCGAGAAGGCTCAGAAGGAAGTCGACGACCGGATCCGGCAGGCGGGCGAGCAGGCTGCGCTGACCACGGGGATTCATGGACTGCACCCCGAGTTGATCAAGCTGCTGGGGCGCTTGGCTTTTCGCACGAGCTACGGCCAGAACGTGCTCAATCACTCGCTGGAAGTGGCTTACCTGGCCGGGATCATGGCCGCCGAGCTGGGAGCCGATGTCGCGGCCGCCCGGCGGGCCGGCTTGATCCATGACATCGGCAAGGCGGCCGACCACGAGGTGGAGGGCACCCACACCGCAATCGGGGTGGAGTTGGCCCGGAAGTACCGCGAGACATCCCCGGTCCTTCACGCGATGGCCGCTCATCACGGCGAGGTGGAGGCGGATAGCGTGGAGGCGGTACTGGTGGCGGCGGCGGATGCGCTGTCCGCGGCCCGGCCGGGAGCCCGGCGCGAGACGCTGGAGGCGTATGTGAAGCGCTTGACCAAGCTGGAGGAATTGGCTGATTCCTTCGAAGGGGTGGAGAAGGCCTACGCCATCCAGGCCGGGCGGGAGATTCGCATCATCGTGAAACCGGAAAAGGTCGATGACCTTGCCGCGATCAAGCTTGCGCGGGACGTGGTCAAGCGAATTGAGGCTGAACTCGAGTATCCAGGCCAGGTGAAGGTGACGGTACTCAGGGAAACGCGGGCGGTGGAATATGCCAAGTAGGATAGTGGCTGCGGTTTTGCAGGATTCACTCCGGGATCGTGGAATCACAGCCGCATGTCATCGCAGGTGGTGAGGAGATGAACCGCTTGGCCGACCGCACCGCGCAGCCGCATAGTGGCGTGAGCCTGCTCATCTCTCTCCTGATCCGCTATCCCGAGGTCGCCAGCGTCACCTATTGTCCCGATCCGGCCAACCTGAAGCTGACCTTCCTCCTCAAGCGCCCGCTCGGCCTCCGTCGCTTTCGAGCGCTGAAGGACCGGGTTGTGAGGAGCCTTGACGTCTATGATCGACTGGAGGGCGGTCCGCCCTGTAGCGTGAGCTTGCGGGCGACCACCCACGGGCGGGTTAGCGTCCTCGAGATACGCCACGACTTGGCGAGGACCGCCCGGGAAGGGCTGTCGCTGATCGTGGAACTGGTCCGAGCGGAACTGGGCGGATTCCTGGCCGTGGATTCGGATTCGTTCCCCTTGGAAGAGGACCTTGCGACCCAGGAAGCGGCGATCGAAGAGATGCTGGACAGCCTCAGGGAATCGGGCACGGGCCGTAACCTCATCGCCTTCCGCGAGGAGGGACGAGTCCTGGTCTTCAACCGGTAGGGGGCCTACACCCATTGCGAATCCTGTTGATCGGCGACATCGTTGGACGGCCGGGCCGTAGGGTCGCCCGGCAACTCCTCGCGAGACTGAGAAAGCATCATCGACTGGACCTCGTGGTGGCGAACGCCGAGAATGCCGCAGGCGGGTTTGGCATCACCCCTCCCGTAGGCGAGGAACTGCTGACTTCGGGGATTGACATCCTGACCATGGGCAACCACGCCTGGGGTAAGAAGGAGAGCTACGACTACCTCGATGCTGAGCCCCGCGTGTTGCGCCCGGCCAACTACCCGGCGGGCGTGCCGGGCCGGGGGTCGGCCGTCGTGCAGACCGCGACCGGGGGGCTGGCAGGCGTGGTCAACCTCGGCGGCAGGGTGTTCTTCAGTACCGACCTCGAATGCCCGTTCCGGACCGGTCGACGCGAAGCCATGCTGCTGCGGGAGCGGACTCCCGTGATCATAGTCGACTTCCATGCCGAAGCCACTTCCGAGAAGGTCGCCCTGGGCTATCATCTGGATGGACAGGTCAGCGTGGTCGCGGGCACCCACACCCATGTGCAGACGGCGGACGAGCGCATCCTGCCGGGAGGCACGGCGTGCATCTCGGATCTTGGCATGACGGGTCCGGTAGACGGGATCATCGGCATCCGCAAGGAACTGGCCCTCGAACGCTTCCTTACCCAACTCCCGGTCCGCTTTGAGGTGGCGCACGGCCCTTGTGCCCTGTGCGGGCTGGTGGTCGAGGTCGACGACCGGGACGGTCGAGCCCGCGAAGTTTATCGTATCCAGGAGCACGACTGAGGGCGTTCCCGGGAGGCGAGCGCATGGCCGGTCGCGCCGATCTGCATGTCCACACCACCGCCTCCGATGGGATCGCCTCGCCGGCCGAAGCAGTGCGCCGGGCCCTCGGTTGCGGTCTTGTCGCCCTCGGTATCGCCGACCACGACACCACGGCCGGAGTGGCCCCCGCCACCCTCGCCGCCCAAGGCACCGGCCTGGAGGTCATACCTGGGGTGGAGATCAACACCGACCATGCCGGGGGGGGGGAGGTCCACATCCTGGGATACTTCTACCGCCTGCAAGATCCCCACTTGGAGGATCAACTCTCGCGCTTGCGCGGGCGGCGACACGCACGGATGGAGACCATGGTGGCACGGCTACAGTCTCTTGGCTTGCCGGTGACGCGCGAGCGGGTGCTCGCCATCGCGGGCAGTGCGGCCGTGGGTAGGCCGCATGTGGCCCGGGCGTTGGTGGAGAGCAGATACGTCAGGGACGAACGGGAAGCGTTCGACAAGTATCTTGCCCGGGGTCGCCCGGGCTACGTTGAACGCGCTCGCTTCTCTCCGCTGGAAGCGGTGGCGTTGATCCGGGAGGCGGGGGGAGTCCCCGTGCTCGCCCATCCCGGCAGCCACGGGCAAGCCCTGGTCGCCGAACTGATGGCCGAGGACCTGCAGGGGATCGAGGTGTACCATCCCGACCATGATCCGGGCGTGATCGTCGAACTCCTGCGGTTGGCGGCCGACCATGATCTCGTGGTCACCGGTGGGTCCGACTTTCACGCGCCGGGGTCTGCCTGCGGGTCGGCTATCGGCGGAGTGACCGTCCCGGGCGAGGTCGTGGCTGCGCTCCGGCGCCGTCTCCCGCCCTGACCATCGCCGGCAACCTGGCATAGTCCGGAGCGTTGCCAGGTATGATTCACAATCAGGGGGAGGTGCCGGCCTGGTCGGGAGGGAGATTGAGTTGGAGGCCCGTCTCCTGCAACTCCAGGCGCGCCTCCAGTCGGTGCGCCTGAGCCGGCGGGTGTTGATGCACCTCCTGGGTTCGCTCGAACGAGCGCGCCGCGATGAGGTGGACCGGCTGCTTGCGACCAACAACCGGCTGCGCTGGGAGAATCGGCGCCATTCCTTGGACCTGGTGAACCGCGACCGCCGTATCGAAGAACTGGAGCACATGCTCGGGTCGGCGGCAGGCTCGAACTCGACGGCGCCGACGGCCTGATGTCCTGATGCCAGGCGCGGCCGGCGGGTTGGCAAGCGCCGATCGACCCGCCGGCCGCCGGTACCTACAGCCCAGTCCGCGGGTGGGCGGCCAGGTCGCGTTCGGCCATATCGATCATGCGGCGAACCATGCGGCCGCCGATTTGCCCGCCCAACCGCCCGCCGATTGCGCCGTTGACGCGGGACGGGAGTTCCGCCCAGCCACGGGCGGCGACGATCGGTCCCACTCCCAGTTCCTCGGCGACTTCGAGCTTGAGGTCTTCAAGCACTTGCCGGTAGCTCCGGGAGTCGGCGATGCGGGCGGCGGTATCCTGACGTCGAGCTGCCCCGACTTCCCTGGCTACCTGGAGCTTGAGTGCGTCAAGGCCCGGCCGTGAACCGGGGACGAGACTTGAGCGATTGCGCTTCCGTGCCATCTTCCTCACCTCCCCGCAGATCCGGTCCGATGCTAGCATGATGAAGAATCCGCTCGCGCATGAGTGTTACATACTGGCGGGTTATTCGAGACCGAGCCAGCATGGTATAATCATCCGAGAACGGTCGGGGAGCCCGTCGTCCGGCCGCGAGGCGGCGGCGGCAGGGCGGAGTCCGACGGCCAGGTTTGCTGATCGTCATGAGGATGAGAGAGGAAAGGGANNCCCGCCGATCGCACCGTTCACCCGGGACGGCAGGTCCGCCCACCCCCGGGCGGCAACGGCCGGCCCCAGTCCCAGTTCTGCGGCGACTTCGAGCTTGAGATCTTCAAGCAACTGCTGGTAGCTTCGGGGGTCGGAGATGTGGGGGGCGGTGTCC
>DOZU01000099.1 GCA_003517845.1 Clostridiales bacterium
CGGCCAGAAGATCGGCAAGGCATCCGGCCCGCTGTCGGCGCCGGTCCATGCCAGCATCTCGGGCAAGGTGACGGCAGTGGAGTTGCGCCCCGATCCCCTGGGCCGCGAGGTCATGGCCGTGGCCATCGACGGTGACGGGGAGAACACCCTCGCCCTTGGGGTCCAGCCCCGAGGGACCCTCGACTCCCTGTCGCCGGATGAGATCCGCCAAGCGATCCACGAGGCGGGGATCGTCGGGCTGGGAGGAGCGGCCTTCCCCACCCGGGTCAAGGTATCGCCCCCTCCCGATCGGACCATCGACACCTACATCCTCAATGGCTGCGAATGCGAACCCTTCCTCACCGGCGATCACCGGCTGATGCTCGAGCGGACGGCCGACATGCTGCTGGGCTTGCGCTTGCTGATGAAGGCGGTCGGAGTGACCGAGGGCTATGTGGCCGTCGAAAGCAACAAGGCCGACGCGCTGGAGGCCTTGCGCCCGCTGGCCGGGGATGCCGGGGTCAAGCTGGTCATGCTCCCCACCCGCTACCCCCAGGGGTCGGAGAAACACTTGATCAAGGCAGTCTTGAACCGCGTGATCCCCTCCGGCGGACTGCCCATGGACGTGGGCGTCCTCGTCAGTAACGTGGGGACGGCGGTGGCAGTGGCCGGCGCCGTGTACCGCGGCATGCCGCTCATTGAGCGCGTGGTCACGGTGACCGGGCAGCCGGTGCGGCAGCCGGCCAATTTGCTGCTTCGCATCGGGACCAGTTTCGGCTCGGCCATCGAATTCGCCGGCGGTCTCACCGAACCGGCCGGCCGGGTGGTCATGGGCGGGCCCATGACCGGCGTCGCCCAGGCCGGCGCCGATGCCCCGGTAGTCAAGGCGACCACCGGCATCCTCGTCCTCGGGCGGCGGGAAAGCCCCCCGGTGGTGAGCACCCCCTGCATCCGCTGCGGGCGCTGCGCCCAGTCTTGCCCCATGCGTCTTCTCCCCCTTCAATACGACGCCCTGGTCCGGGTGGGCAACTACGAGCGGACGCGGGAGCTGTTCGTGCTGGACTGCATTGAGTGCGGCGCCTGCGCCTGGGCTTGCCCCGCGCGCCGACCGCTGGTACACGCGATAAGGTTGGCCAAGGGCGAACTCAGAAACCGGCGGGTCAGCCGGTGAGCATGGCCGCCAGGGAGGGTATGGAACTTGACGGACAGCGCTGCCGGCGGTAAGCGCCAGGACCTCCTGGTCGTCTCCGCGCCGCCCCATCTCTTCTCGCCCACCCGCACCGATCGGCTCATGCAAGACGTGCTGATCGCCTTGGTGCCTGCCACTTTGGCCGGGATCAACTTGTTCGGGCCGAGAGTGCTGGCGGTGGCCGCCACCGCCGTGATCGCAGCGATCGCCGCCGAGGCCGTCACGCGACGACTTCTGGGACGGCCGTCCAGTGTGGGCGACTTCAGCGCGGCGGTCACCGGGCTGCTCCTGGCCCTGAACCTGCCGCCCGGGGCACCGCTGTGGCTGGCCGCCTTGGGCTCCGCCTTCGCCATCGTGGTGGTCAAGCAACTCTTCGGCGGTCTCGGCTCCAACTTCCTGAACCCGGCCCTGGCCGCCCGGGCTTTCCTGGTAGCCGCCTGGCCTGGCCTGATGACCACCTGGGTCAAACCCGGCGACTGGACGCTCGAAGCGATGACCGGGGCTACACCGCTGGCGATCCTGCAAGATCCCGAGATCCTGCAGCGTTTTCCCTCATACGCCGAGCTGTTCTGGGGCTGGATCCCCGGAGCCATCGGCGAGACCAGTGCCGTCGCCCTGCTCCTCGGCGCTGCCTACCTGATCTGGCGCAAGGTGATCCGGTGGCCCATCCCCGCATGCTTCGTCGGCACGGTGGCCGTCCTGACCTGGGTGCTGGGTCCCGAGGGCCTGTTCACCGGCGACCCCCTGGCCCACGTCCTCTCCGGAGGCCTGCTGCTCGGTGCCTGCTTCATGGCCACCGACTATGTCAGCAGCCCGGTCACCCCCGCCGGCCACGTGTGGTTCGGCGTCGGGTGCGGCCTGCTGACCGTGCTCATCCGGCTGTACGGAGGCTATCCGGAAGGGGTGTCCTTCTCCATCCTGATCATGAACATGGCGGCACCGCTCCTCGACCGCTACACCGTGCCGACTCAGTTCGGAGGGGGCAGAGCGCGATGAAGGAATCCCTGAGACTGCCCCTGGTACTGGCCACCATCTGTGCTCTGGCTGCCGGCATACTGACGGTGACGCACGGAGTAACCGGCGAGTTGATCGCGGCCCGCGCCGCGGAAGCGCTGGTGGCCGGGCTGCGCGAAGTCCTGCCTGAAGCCGAAACCTTCCGGGACCGCAGCGATGACCCGGCGGTCGCCGGCTTCCCCGCGATCGGTCAGGTCCACGAAGGCAGGCGGGGTGATGCCGTGGTCGGCACGGTCTTCCGCGTGACCACCGCCGGGTACGGCGGGACGGTGGAAGTCCTGGTAGGGGTGGACCCCGCCGGCAGCGTTACCGCCGTGCGCGTCGTGGGGGCGGCCGGGGAGACCCCGGGGCTGGGCACCCGGATCAAGGAACCCGAGTTCTTGAATCAGTTCGCCGGCACCGCCGAGCCAGACTTGCAATTTGGACAGGATGTGGAGGCGATAACCGGCGCAACCGATTCTTCCACGGCCGTGCTAGAGGCCGTGAATCTTGGGCTGAAAGCGCATGCCGCGCTCGCCGGCCGCTGACGAGGAGGTGTCTAGATGCGCGGTATCTTGCAGGATTTCCGCAACGGCATAATACCGGAGAACCCGCTGTTACGGTTGGTCCTGGGAACGTGCCCGGCCCTGGCGGTCAGCACGGCGGTGATGAACGGTTT
>DOZU01000114.1 GCA_003517845.1 Clostridiales bacterium
AGTGGGACGAGGTGCTGGGGCTGGACCTCGCCGCCGCCGCCGGCCAGCGCGATCCGGCGGCCCGGAAGCTGCCGGGGGAGGTGCTGGCCCTCGTCGAGCAACGACGCGCCGCCCGCTCGGAACGGGAGTGGGACCGCGCGGACGCCTTGCGGCAACAGATAGCCTCCCTGGGCTACACGGTGGAGGATGGGCCCACCGGGCCCAGGGTGCGCCGGATCAGGGCTAGCGCGCCTTCCTGAGGAGGGATCCGCCCATGCGCGGTCGCCTGCCCCCTCGGCGCTGGGGCTTCCGGCCTTCCGGCTGGGTCTATTGCCTGCTCGGACTGATCATCGGGGCCGCCCTGTCCCGCCCCATGCCCCTGATCCCCATGGCTGCGGGCCGGCCCGTGCTGGGGGAGCAGCACATCCGCAGGCCGCCGCTGCCGGAAGGCGCCGCCAACTGGCAAGTGGCGGGGACCGGCCCCCTGGCGCAGGAGTACCTGCTGGTGACGGCGGCGCCCGGTCCGGCTGCCGTCCTGCTCCCCGCGCTTCATCAGGTCATGGCCGCCGCCGCTCCGGGCCGCAGCTTCATGCTAGCGATAGTCCAGGGAAACGATTTGCCCGACCTTCCCGTGGCCGTGCACGTGCATCTCGATTACCGGGAAGGCGATAGGGTCGAGTTCTCGGTGAGATCGGCCGCCGGCGGCGCCCTTCCGGTGTGGCTGCACCAGGTGGCGCGGGAGGCATTGCTGGCCGAAGCGGTCCCCATCCGCGAGGGATTGGCGGCGGAGTTCGGGCGGCTATCGCGGTCGCGAGCGCGAGCCGGCCTCCCGCCGGCGGTAACCTTGCAGGGAGTGGGTCTCGATGATATCGACCTCCTGAGCCTTGGTCAGGCGGCCGAACGGCTCCTGATCGCGCTGGACGGGTTGCCGTCGTTGCCCGAGCCCCGTTGGTGGGCGGCGGGCCGAAGCGCCTCGCTGTATCTGGCCGCCGGCGGGCGATATGCGCCGGCGCCGGTCCTGTGGATGATCCAGTTGATCTGGCTCATCCCGCTGGCGGCGGCGGTTGCCAGGAGCAGGCGGTCGGTCCCGCACCAGAGAGTCTACCTCTTGGCCGAAGACGCTGCCATACTGAAGGCGGTCCACGACCACCGCTTGCGCCAGGGAAGGATCCCGTCGCTTCCCGGCCGAAGGCGGGCTCGACGCCATCGGCGACCCGGTGACGGTCTATTACCGGCGATGTCCCGGGAGGCGGCGATCGGTCTACTCGCCGCCGGCGGGCTGCTGCTCGCCGCCGGCGTATCCCGGGGCTCGCCGGCCATCGCTGCGGCCGGGTTGCTCGCCGTACCCATCGCCTGGCTGGTAAATCAGCTGGCCGGCAGGGGGGGACTGGATTGGCCCCAGCGCCATCGGGGCTTACAGGCACTGCTGGCGCTGGCCGCAATCACCTTGACGGGCTGGACGGGAGGGCACCCCTTCAGCCTGCTAGCGCTGCTGCCCGCTTTACTGGCATGGCCCGCCCTGGCTCCGGCTCAGCGCGCGCGCAACTGCGTGCTCGCGGGGACCGGCGCCGCCGGCGGCATGGTCCTGGCCGGGATGAACTGGCCCGAGGCTCTGGGGGGGCCGGCGGCGCCCGCCTTGCTGATCGTCGCCTCGCTGGCTGCCGTCGCTTTCCGCCTGGCGCTCGCCGGCCATGTTGAGGGCGGCGGGGAGCGATGGTACCCATGAAGCGGATTGCCCTGGCGGCCGTGGGCGCATTGCTGCTGCTGGCCGCTCAGGCCGGGGCGGCCGCCGCCCAGCAGGAGTTGTTGGCCGGCGCGGCGCGCCGGCCGATCACCCCGGAGGGGCGGGTCTGGCTGGCCGGTCACGGGCTGGGGCCTTTCCGCCGCAGCCGGGGCGTGGCCCATGAGCTGTACGTCCGCGCCCTGGCCCTGACGCAAGGCGAACGCACCTTGGTGCTCGTATCCGCCGACCTGCTGGGGTTGTTCCGGGAAGAGGTGCGAGCCATCGAGACCCTCCTCGCCGCCCGCCGGCCGCGCGGGGGAGAGAGCATCCCGGCCGTCATCCTCGCCGCCACCCATACCCACTCCGGACCGGATACCCTGGGGTTTTGGGGTGGTTGGGACCGGGCCGAACGCGATCGGTTCCGCGAACAAGTGTTGGCCGCGATTGAAGAGGCGCTGGCTGCGCGGCGCCCGGCCACGCTCTCCAGGGCCGTGATACGCGTCCCAACGCGGACCCGGAACCGGCGCGATCCCGCCCGCCGCGATGAGCAGTATGCGGTCGCCCTGCGCCTTCAGGGCAGGGAGGGGGGCGTCCTGGCCACGCTGGTGGGCTTTGCCGCTCACCCCACGCTGCTCGGCAGCGATAACCGCCTGATCGGCCCCGACTTTCCCGGCTATCTGGTGGCCAGGATCGAGGCCCGTTCCGGCGGCGTGGCCCTCTACGTCACGGGTGCGGCCGGCGATATCGCGCCGCTTAGCCCCCAGGGCAGGGGGGACGAGGCGGCCCGGATCTACGGCGAAACCTTGGCCGACCTGGTCGAGGCTGCGCTCAGCGTGGCCCGGCCCGACCCGGGTGTTCCCGGGCTGGACTTCCGCCGGCGCGAGATAGAACTCCCGGTCACCAATTGGCCGGTGCTGCTCGCGTCCGAACTGGGACTGGCCGGGAGGCGGATCGCCGGGGGCACGATCGAGGCCGAGGTGTGGGCGGTCCGGTTGGGAGAGGCGTACTTGCTCGCCCTGCCCGGTGAGCCGCTGGCCGGGACCGGCCGTCACTTGCGGCAGGGGCTCGACCCCGCAACCACCGTGGTGATCGGCCTGGCGAACGACGCCCTCGGCTACCTGATAGCGCGGGACGAATGGCGCCCGCAGGGGTACGAGGACCGGCTGGCTTTGTCCCCGCTTGCCGGCGACCTGGTGACGGACGCCGCGCTGGCTCTCGGACTGGAACTGGCGGGGCGCCCGCCTCCCGCACCGCGCACCGATGCCGCGGACCTGGCCCGGGCGATGCGGGTGGCGCGCCAGCTGCAGACCGCCGTCCGCCTGGCGATCATGGCCGCCCTCCTCACCGTCCTCCTGGGCATGGCGGCCATCGTGGCGACCGCTCGTTCAGCCCGGAGGGCTCCGGCCGGCGACGGCTAGTCCGAGGCGGCCTTGCCCTCCGGCGGCTTCGGCGCTGCCTCAGCCACCGATTCCCCGGAGGCAGCTTCGGTTGGGGGGGAGGATCCTCGCCGGTAATCGTTGACGTGGAAGCCGGGTCCGCGGAAGATCACGGTCAGCTGGCGGGGGATACGCCGGCATACGGGGCCATCACATCGCGGACACCGCTGCAGGGCGCTCTCGGTGATGCTCTGGTAATGCTCGAAACTCCCGCACGTCTCACAGGCATACTCGTAAGTGGGCATGGAACCACCTCAGGCATTCATGATACAACTTCTATATATAGTGTCCGCCCGCCTTCCGTCAAGGGTGCGCGCTCGCTCCCGGGGGGATACGCATGCGTACCTGCGGGCGAAATGGCGCAAGCATCCTGCGCATGATGGAAGCCGGTCGTGACCAGTTGAAGCCGCCACCCATCCCGACGAGGATGGAGGCTTCAAGCGCGCCGCCCGCGAGCTGAGCCAGGGGGCCGATGGACGCCCCCAGCCCTGGAGCCGTGAAGACCAAGATGGCGGCTACCACCGCCAGTCCACCCACATTGGCCATACGGGCCAGGCCGGTCAATCGCGTCTGACCCTGTTGCAGCAATTTCCCCGCGTGGTAGTCCACGGCGGTCAGGACCAGCGGCAGGAACACCAGGAGCTGCAGGGCCCGGAGCGTGGGTGCAACCAGCTCTCGCGGTACGCCGAGCGCGCGGGTGATCAACCACGGGCCAATTGGCGACCAGCTGAGGGAGGCCAGGATCAGGCAGTTGACCAACGCGAAACCTACGGCGAAACGACGCAGGACGAGACGGGCCGCGGGATCACCGTGGTAGACCATGACGGTCTGGTGTATGTTTTGGCAAGGAGCCAGCACGATCCAGGCCAATGCGGACGCTACCGCGAAGGCCGCCAGTTCCGGCGCGGCCGCGGGGATGCGGGCCAGGGCGGAGTTGATGATCGGTTTGCCCAGGCTGGCCATAAGCCCGGCCACCATTAGCGGAGCATAGAACCCTAGCGTCCAGCGGTATCCCATGATGCCCGGCTGGTCCCAGTCGCCGCCCCGAACCGGCCTGATGCGCAAGGCCATCATGCTGACGAGACCTTCCGTGCCCATTCCCGCCAGGAAGATCACGGCGCCGACCACGGCACCATCCAACCAGCGATGGGTCGTGATCGCCCAGGCCAGGGCGGCCATCACCGCTACTCGCGCCGCCATGCCCCAGGTGATGAACAAGGTCGCCCGGTTACGGGTCAGGAGTCCCTGGTAAAGTCCGCGTACGGCCGAGGTCACGGGCATCAGCATGAGCACCCGAAAGGCGGGCAATACGTGGGCTATCAGGGCTTCCGGGGCGCCGAAGAAGTCGCCGAAGATGACCGGGCCGAGCGGCGTGTACGCAATCAACGCCGCCATGGCCAGACACGCCGCGGCAACCCAACCGGTGATTCGCCGGATCAGCCGGAAACGGGCCGCGCTGGTGGCAAGGGCGATGGTAACCTGGCGCATCACCATGACCGGCGACTCGACGATGACCGCCATGCTCAGGGCGAGGGCGTGGGCGGCGAGGAAGGTTTGCGGCTGGCTGGTACGGGCCAGCGCGGCGTTGACCACGGAGTGGGTGAACATCATCATCATCGATGCCGCCGCCAGGGGCAAGAAGAAACGCAGTAAGTCCCTCATTCCCGTCGCCGGCAAGGTCGAGGGCGCCGGGCGGCCCTGGGGGGCGGTGGCGAGTTGCTCAGGATCAACGACCAACTTCCCGTTCATTGATGGACCTCCCTGGCCTCGGGGAACGTCTCAAGATGGCGGGGCGGCGGAGGTCAGTTGCAGGGTCTCCCGGCCTGCCAGCGCTCCTTCGACGAGATCGCTGTAGTTCAACCGAGACTCGGCTCGCTCCACGCCGGCGAGGGTCGGGCGGGTGGCCGGATGACGGGGTAGGAACAACGAACAGCAGTCGGGATAGGGCCGCGCCGATATGTCGAAAGTGCCGATCTTGCGAGCCAGGTCGATGATTTCCGTCTTGTCCAATCCGACCAACGGGCGCAGCACCAGGAGATCGGTGGCGCGCCCGATGACCGACAAGCTTGCCAGGGTTTGACTGGCCACCTGGCCGAGGTTTTCGCCCGTCACCAGCGCATGGGCGTTTACCCGGCCGGCCAATGCCTGGGCCATCCGGAACATCATCCGCCGCATCAGGGTGACCCCCAACTCCTCGGGGCAAGCGTTCCGGATGGCCCGCTGAGTTTCCGTGAAGGGCAGCAAGTGCAAGGTGAGACTGCCGCCCGCCCAGGGGGACAGGGCGCGAGCCAGGTCCACCGCCTTCTCCTGGGCCCGTTCCGAGGTGAAGGGGAAGCTCTGAAAGTGCACGGCTTCGAGTTCGAGCCCTCGCTTCAAGCTCATCCACCCGGCCGCCGGGCTGTC
>DOZU01000105.1 GCA_003517845.1 Clostridiales bacterium
GGACGAGGAGCCCGGACCCGGCCAGGTCCGGGAAGTCAACTCCATCGCCCTTGCCGCGTCAGTAGTCGGGGATGGCGGCCACCCGCTGCAACTGGGGATCGTGCCCGACCGGGAGGATCAGTTGGCGGAGGCCGTGACCGGCGCCTGCCGCCAGGCGGATCTCGTCCTGCTCTCCGGTGGGAGTTCGGTGGGCAAGGCCGATCTCGTGCCGGCCGTGCTGGCCAAGCTCGGGCAAGTGCTGGCCCACGGTCTGGCCGTGAAGCCCGGCAAGCCCACGGCGTTGGCGGTGTGCGAGGGCGTCCCGGTCATCGGCCTGCCCGGCCATCCCGTTTCCGCGCTGGTAGTCTACGCTATCCTGGCAGGGCCTTTCCTGCGCTTCCTGGCCGGCGAGCGGGGAGCATACCCCGCCCCCACGGTGCGGGCCCGGCTGACGCGCAACCTGCCGGTCCGGGGCGGAGTGGAGGAGCATGTTCGGGTCCTGCTGGCCGAGGGCGAAGCGGGCTGGGACGCGGAACCGCTTCCCGGGAAGTCGGGAGCGATCAGTTCCTTGGCTCGGGCGGACGGCCTGGTCAGGGTGCCCGCCAGCCGGCGGGGACTGGATGAAGGGGATGAAGTGGAAGTTCGCCTGCTCCGGTGGTAGAGGAGGCAGTTGGTTGAAGCAATCGGTCTACCTCGACAACGTGCCGCTGGCCGAGGCCGTGGCGACCTTCCGCCGCGCCCTGGTCGCGGCCGACCGGCACCGGCCGCTGGGCCGGGAGTTGCTGGCGCTGGCCGATGCCGCCGGGCGGGTGCTGGCCGACCCCGTCCACGCGCGGGCCTCGTCTCCCGCCTATCATGCGGCGGCTATGGACGGCTATGCCGTCCAGGCGGCGTCGACCCGGGGCGCCGCCGAAACGACGCCGTTGCGGCTGGTCCTCGGGCGGGACGCGCTGCCGGTGGATACGGGAGCAACCCTTCCGCCGGATCGCGACGCGGTGATCATGCTGGAGGAGGCGGTGCCCGAAGGGGATGCCGTCGTGATCACCGCCGCCGTGCCGCGGTGGCAGCATGTGCGCACCGCCGGCGAGGATGTCGTCGCCGGCCAACTCCTGTACCCCGGCAACTACCTGCTGGGCCCCGCCGACCTGGCCGTCCTCGCGTCGGCCGGCGTGGCGGAAATCCCGGTGTGGCGGCGTCCCCGGGTGGCCGTCATCCCATCAGGCGACGAACTGATCACCCTGGGCAGCCCGGGTTCCCTTCCCGTGCCGCCGGGGAAGATCCTCGAGTCCAACTCCTTCATGTTGGCTGGACTGGTACGGGAACTGAGCGGCGAGCCCGACGTGGGGCCGCCGGTTGCCGATGATCCCCGGTCGCTAGCGGAGGCCATCGCCGAGGCTGTTGCCGGCGGGGCAGACCTCATCGTGTTGAATGCGGGGTCCTCGGCGGGCGCTCGCGATTTCACGGCCCGGGTCGCCCGGGAAATGGGTGAGGTGTTGGTGCACGGCGTGGCGATGCGGCCG
Source organism: Clostridiales bacterium (assembly GCA_003517845.1). Lineage (GTDB taxonomy): Bacteria > Bacillota > Sulfobacillia > UBA995 > UBA995 > UBA995. The sequence continues at coordinate 1,500 of DOZU01000105.1, forward strand.
GGCAAACCGGTGCTGCTGGCGCTGCTCCGTACGGCGCGCGGCCCGCTGCCCCTGCTCGGCCTGCCCGGCTACCCCGTGTCCGCCTGGCTCAGCTTCCGGCTGTTTGTGAGACCGCTGCTCCTGCAGTGGCAAGGAAGGGCCGCGCCTGCGCCGCTTACCGAGCCGGCCGTCCTCACCCGCCGCCTCCCCGGGGTGCCGGGCTTCACCGAATTCGTGCGCGTCCGACTGGGAAGGATCGGCGGTCGGACGGTGGCCGTGCCTCAGCCCCGCGGTGCCGGGATCCTGACCTCCCTGGCCCGGGCCGAAGGGCTCCTCATCCTCGAGCCCGGTTGCGAGGGGCTCGAGGCCGGTGCCACGCTTCCCGTCGAACTCCTCGTGGACCGGGCGCAACTTGACGGCACCGTCCTCGCGGCCGGCAGCCATGACCTGGCCCTCGATCTGCTCGCCGCCCACTTGCGGGCCGGCTCGCCGGACCTTACCCTCGCTTCCGCCAACGTGGGCAGCCTGGCGGGCCTGGCGGCCCTGCGCCGGGGAGAGGCGCACCTGGCCGGGGTGCACCTGCTCGATCCCGCGACTGGAGAGTACAATCTGTCCTACGTGCGGCGCTGGGGTCCCCCCGGCCGTACCCTGCTGGTGACGCTGGCCTGGCGGCAGCAAGGACTGCTGGTCGCACCCGGGAATCCCCTCGGCATTGCCGGGCTGGCCGATCTCGCCCGCCCCGACGTGACCTTCGTCAATCGGCAGCGGGGTGCCGGCACCCGGGTACTGCTGGACTACGAGTTGGAGCGGCTACACATTGACCCGCGGGAGGTTCAGGGTTACGATCGGGAGGAATACAGCCACCTGGCGGTCGGGGCGGCAGTTGCGTCCGGCGCGGCCGGGGCGGGGTTGGCCATACTGGCGGCGGCCAGGGCACTGGGACTCGACTTCATACCCGTGACCGCCGAACGCTACGAACTCGCCATCCCCGAGTCGAGTCTGACCCATCCCGGCGTGCGCCGGGTGATGGAAGAGCTTGATAGGCCGCGCTTCCAGGAAGCAGTGGAAGCGCTCGGCGGTTACGACACTTCCCGTACCGGCGAGCAGCGCTGGGTCGAGGGGCAGGTGAGCAGCGGTGAGTGAGCGCAAAGTCAGCTATCTCCGGTTGTCCGTCACCGACCGCTGCAACCTGCGATGCAGTTACTGCATGGGACCGGACGGCGTTCCTTCCCGCAAACATGAGGAGATCCTGACCTACGAGGAGATCCTCCGGGTGGCTGCCGCCGCCATCCCCATGGGCATCGATCGTTTCCGGGTCACCGGAGGGGAACCGCTCGTCCGCCGCGGCGTAGTGAGCCTGGTGGGGCGCCTGGCCGCCCTCGCGGGGGTCCGCGAAGTGACCATGACCAGCAACGGCCTGCTCCTTCCCGACCTGGCCATCCCCTTGCGCGAGGCCGGGCTGTCGCGGGTGAACCTCAGCCTGGACTCGCTGCGACCCGACGTGTATCGGACGTTGACCCGGGGCGGTTCGCTGGCCGGTGCCCTGGCCGGACTGGCGGCCGCCCTGAGGGCGGGCCTGTCGCCGGTGAAGCTGAACGTGGTACTGGTCAAGGGGATGAACGACGGCGAGGTGGAGGATTTCGCCGCCCTGGCGGCGACTTACGCGCTGGCCGTGCGGTTCATCGAGTTGATGCCGCTGGGCGAGAGCCATTCGTGGGCGAGCGCTCGGCAGGTGCCCGGCCCGGCGGTCTTGGCCCGCCTGGCGCGCCGGGGTCGCCTGCTGCCCCTTGCCGGCGTCCCCGGTAACGGACCCGCCGTCTACTACCGGTGGATTCCCCGGCGGCCGGTCGCCGCCCCGGAACTGCCGGGAGTGAGTCCGGCCGGAGACGGGACGGCCACCCTCGGACTGATCTCCGCCTTGAGCCGGCCTTTTTGCGATACGTGCAATCGCTTGCGCTTGACCGCCGACGGTAAGCTGCATGGTTGCCTGGCGCAGGAGGACGGCATCGACCTGCGCGAGGTGCTGCGCCGCGGGGCGGGAGCCGAGGAACTCGGCAGGCTGTTCACCCTGGCCATCGGCCGGAAACCGCTGGTTCACGGCATGGACGGCGGCTGCGGGGCTCATCGGCGCATGTCAGAGCTTGGAGGGTGACGCCGGGATGGAGATGACGCACCTCGATGCCGAGGGTCGGGCCCGCATGGTGGATGTCGGGGACAAGGAGACCACGCGACGCTCGGCGACTGCCCGCGCCCGGGTGCGGATGACCCGCGAGGTATTCGAGGCCCTTACCGGGAGAGCCATGCCGAAAGGCGACGCGCTGGCCGTGGCGCAACTGGCGGGGATCATGGGCGCCAAGCGGGTTCCCGACCTGATCCCGCTGTGCCACCCCCTCCCCTTGGACGGGGTCGAGGTGCGGCTGGTGCCCGACCCGACCGCCCGCTGTGTCATCGTCGAGGCTACCGCCCGCACCACCGGCCGGACCGGGGCGGAGATGGAGGCGCTGACCGCCGCCACCGTCGCTGCCCTCACCCTCTATGATATGGTCAAATCGCTGGGGCCGCAGACGGTGATCGAGGACGTCCGCCTGGTTGCCAAGAGCGGGGGCAAGAGCGGGGAGTATCGGGCAGGCCGGATCGTCGCCGTATGCGGGTCAGCTGTCAAGGGCCAGCGCAAGCAACCCGGCCTGCAAGGGATCCTGCGGGCCGACCACGGGCTCGAGGGTGACGCCCATGCCGGCGATCCCATCCGCCAGGTCAGCCTGCTGGCCCGCGAGAGCATCGACAAGATGCGGGCGAAAGGACTGGAGGTCGGTCCGGGCGACTTCGCCGAGAACCTCACCA
>DOZU01000014.1 GCA_003517845.1 Clostridiales bacterium
AGTCTGATGTGTCTTGGGCGGGGTAGACAGCACCCGAGAGCAGGATGAGAGCCTGCTGTGCCCGAGATGCCGTCGTTGAAGTCAGCCCAAGCGGGCGCGTCACACCAGCCGGGCCGGGTCAGGCGCCGATCAGCGTGAGCAGTCGCCGCGGATTCCTGATCCGCGGCAAAAAAGCCAGACCCCTGACTAACCCGCATCAATGCCGCCCTTGTTTACAGCTTGACGCAGGCGTGATTAGCTTACGTAAGCTACCTGCCGTTGTTAGCGGATAGGGGGGTAGTAGGCTATGGGGTCGACCGGCCGGCCGTCGATTCGCACCTCAAAGTGGAGATGAGGTCCGGTGGTCCGTCCGCTCAGCCCCACGTAGCCAACGATCTGCCCTTTCTCCACCACCTGGCCGACACGGACGGGGATCGGACTGGTCAGGTGGGCATACAGGGTTACGACCGTGCCGCCACCATGGTCGATCATCACGGTCCACCCGTACCCCCGGCGGCCGCGGAAGGACGCATCGATCACGGTCCCGCTGTCGGCGGCCAGGACGGGCGTGCCGTATGGGGCGGCGATGTCCATCCCCAGGTGGAATCCTCCCCAACGCCGGCCGAACGGAGAGGTGAGTCTACCGCCGTCCCCTCCTACCGGCCAGACGAAGTTGCCCGTGCCGAGTTGGGGATAGCGCCGGCTCCCCCTCAGGGTTATCTGGGTCACCGGCGCGGAAATCGGCTCCACTTCGAGGATCTTTCGCGATTGCTCCTCGTCATTCAAGCGGACGATGGCCACCGTCACCTGCTCGCGGCCGGGCACCCCGCGTTCGCGTACGTGCGTCTCATGCGGCCAGCGCTCCGGATCCAGAATCACCTCGCGGGCGAAGGGGATCTGCCGGATGAAATTGTGGACCTCCTCGGTCTCCACGTTCAGGTACGGGTGGGGGACGACCAGATTGAGCTGGTCTCCTGGTCGAATCAGGGTGGGGTCCTTGATCTGGGGATTCGCGCGCCGCAAGTCGGCCATCGACATGCGGTGCTTGGTAGCTATGCTCCATAGCGAGTCATCGCGCCGAATAGTATAGGTCTCCACCCGGTCGCTGCCTCGCAGCAGGATGCGGGTTGCTTCCTCTACTCCGTAGAAACCTTCCAGAGTCGTCGTTGTCTCCAGGATGCCCACCTGCTCCCGGAATCGCACCGCGGTGACTTCCGTCCCCTGCCGCGCCTCGGATCGCTCGCGCGCCGCGTCGAGGATGCCTGAGAGAACCCGCTCGGCATCCTCCCGGCTCGGCATGAATACGGCCGGAGCACCGTCTACTGTCACCGCCCAGGCCGTGGTCAGGAAGTCGACGCGGTCACGCAAGGCGGCCATGATTGCCACCGGATCGCCCGGCTCGGGGGCCGTGCGCCGGAGGACTCTTACTGCCGCGAGCGTTGCGGCGGGCGCCACGGGACGACCGCGTTCAGCGGCCACTTCGGCGAGAAAGGTATCGAGCAGGGCGGCGGCCGCGCTCCGGTCGGCGATGACACCGAGCGTCTCACCCTGGTACATGATCGCATAGGCCGAAGCCAAGACCCGATAGTACTGGATGCCGGCGACCGGCAATAGACAGACGGCTACGGCGAGCAACCCGAGAAGCCACCGGCGGCGAGGGGGAGTCACCAAAGGGCGATCTGGCAGCATCTGGGCTATACTCCCTCCTCTGGCTGCGATGGACGAAGCGAGGAGAGAGGTTCCTCCTCGCCCTGACATTATCCTGCTTAGCTGGTCGGACAAAATGCGGGCAAGACGTCGTCGGTTCGGGAGGGCCCAGGCCGGGCCGCAGAAACACAGACCGGCCGTGCCCGGCCGGGGTAATATGGAGCTGGCGGCGGGAATTGAACCCGCGGCCTGAGTCTTACGAGGACCCTGCTCTACCTCTGAGCTACGCCAGCCCGAGCCGCCGCAAGAGGGAACTGGAGCGGGAGACGGGATTCGAACCCGCGGCCTTCGGCTTGGGAAGCCAACGTTCTACCACTAAACTACTCCCGCCCTCAGCGATCTCGGTCATCCTGGGAGCATTATATCCGGACGGCTCGATTCCCGCAAGTCGGCGAAGGGGCAAAGACATCGGTGATTGCCAGCGTCTGGCCGCGCTCGCGCCCGAGGGAGACGAGGGCTATGGGCAACCGGCAGCGTTCCGCGATTTCATCCAGGTAGACCCGAGCCTCCCGGGGCAGATCGGCCAGGCTGTCTGCCTCGCCGAAAGCGGGCCATCCGGGAAGATCGACGTAGATGGGTTCGCATGCCTCAAGGCACGTCAGTTCCTGCGGGAAGTCGGTGATATGCTCGCCGCCACGCCGGTAGGCCACACAAATGCGAACTCGATCGAGACCGGCCAGCGTGTCCAGCCGGGTCAGCGCCAGGTGAGTCAGGCCGCTTACCCGGGCGGCATAGCGGATGATCACGGTATCCAGCCAGCCGCACCGGCGGGGGCGGCCCGTGACCGTGCCGTACTCCCGCCCGCGCTCCCGAATCCATTCGCCCTCCCGTCCGGTTAGCTCGCTGGGGAAAGGTCCATCGCCTACCCGCGTGGTGTAAGCCTTGACCGTACCGAGAACCCGGTCGATCCGCGTGGGACCCACTCCCGCACCTATGCAGGCTCCTCCGGCCACGGGGTGAGAGGAGGTCACATAGGGGTACGTGCCGTGATCCAGATCCAGGAGCGTCCCCTGAGCGCCCTCGAACAGCACGTTTTCGCCGCGGTCGATAGCCTGGTTGATGAGTAGGGATGTGTCCGCCACCAGGGGGCGGATTCGCCAGGCATAGGCCTGATATTCGTCGAACACGGCGTCAAAGTCGAAGCCTGGCGCGCCATGCAGGACTGAGAGAGCGCGGTTCTTCTCCTCGAGGTTGCGGCGCAACTTTTCGGCGAAGATGCTGCCGTCAAGGTACTCGCTCACGCGGATCCCGATCCGGGCCGACTTGTCGGCGTAAGCAGGCCCGATACCGCGCCGGGTTGTCCCCAGCCGAAGGGCTCCGCGGCGGTCCTCCTCGAGTTCGTCAAGGCGAATATGGTAGGGCAAGATGAGGTGGGCGGCACCGCTCACTCGCAGGTGCTCCGTCGAAACCCCCCGTTCCGTCAGGTAGTCGAGTTCCTGAACCAGCACCGCCGGATCGAGCACGACGCCGTTGCCTATGACACACGCCTTGCGATGGAATATGCCGGACGGGATCAACCGCATGCGGTATTCCTGATCGCCGACCACCACGGTGTGCCCCGCGTTGTTGCCTCCTTGATAGCGAACGACCATATCGGCGCGGGCCGACAGGTAGTCGGTGACCTTACCCTTGCCTTCATCACCCCACTGAGCGCCGACCACCACCAGGGTGCTCAACGGCAACGCCTCCTCTATTCGCCTCTGCCCTCACGGCTGAGGATCTGGCGGGCAACATGTAGGCCTGAGGCTGATGCCTGAACCAGGCCGCGAGTGACCCCGGCACCATCGCCAGCCGCAAACAAGCCTCTGATCCTGGTCTCGAGCGCGTTAGACAGGTCCACCCGCGAGGAGTAGAACTTGACCTCGACCCCATAGAGCAGCGTGTGACGCGAGTTGACGCCAGGTGCCAGCCGGTCAAGAGCCTGCAGCATCTCCAGGATGTTCGTGAGATGGCGGTAAGGCAAGACCAGCGACAGGTCGCCGGCTGCCACCTCGGACAGCGTGGGTCGTACGGTGCCGCGGGCGATCCGCTTCTCGGTAGACCGGCGTCCCGCCCGCAGATCGCCCAGCCGCTGCACGAGCACCCCGCCACTCAGCATGTTGGCCAGGGTCGCGATGTACCTGCCGTAGTCGATGGGCCGGTCAAACGGTCGGGTGAAGGTCTTGGAGACCAGCAGGGCAAAGTTGGTCAAGTCCGTCTTGCGGCTCGCCCAACTGTGGCCGTTAACCGTGAGGAGACCGCCGGTGTTCTCGAGGACAACCTCTCCGTTTGGACACAGGCAGAATACCCGAACCTGGTCGTCGAAAGATCGTGAGTAGTACACGAGCTTGGTCTCGTAGAACTGATCGGTGAGATGCTGCAGCACAATGGCCGGCAATTCCACGCGTACGCCGATGTCCACGGGGTTGTTCGCTAGGCCGATCCCGAGCCGTGTGGCTTCATCCCGGAACCAGGAAGCGCCTTCCCGTCCGGGGACCGCTATCACATACCGCGCCCGATGAACCTGACCATCCGCCGTCCGGACGCCCTGGACGGTCCCGTCAGTCACCAGGATCGCTTCCGCCAGGGTACCGGTCTGGATGGCTGCGCGCCGCTCCAGATGCCTATATAGCCCTCGTAGCACCTCGAGACACACCTCGGTCCCCATGTGGCGGACGGGAGTGGGGATCAGGATGAGGTCGGCGGCGACCGCCTGCCGCTGGAGGTCCCGTTGCGCTCCCGGTTCAGCGCCGTATAGCCGGTCGGGAGCGCCAAATTCCCGGTAGATCTGGTCAACCTGCCGGATGAGTTCCTGCAGGGTCGGCCGGTCGACGAATTCCCCCAGACTGCCCCCCACTTCCGGGGCAAGGGTCAGCTTACCGTCGCTGAAAGCGCCGGCACCTCCCCAGCCGGAGACCAGGCGGCAAGGGTCGCAGCGAGCGCAACCGCCGGAACCCGCCGCCCGGCAGCATTCCCGGGACTCCAGAGCGGGACCTTTTTCCAGGAGGAGCACCCGCAGCGGAGAGTCGCGGGTCAACTCCCACGCGGCAAAGATGCCTGCGGGCCCCGCTCCGATGATGATGACGTCAACCGGCGGTCTCAACGTCGTTGCCCCGCTCCGTACAGCGTTTCCCGGCGCAGCCGCTTTGCTGGCACGACCGTCCCCTCCCCGGGTTACAGTATAGCCTGACACCTTCCAGCCTTCAAGCGACGCCCCGCGATCGGGTCGAGGACGTTGACAAGCCGGAAACTCTATTGGTAGTATAGTCTTAGCACTCTGCCGTGGCGAGTGCTAACAGGTTGCTGAAGGGAAAGGAGGAGTGGAAGGAGTGCTCAAGCCGTTGGCTGACCGGGTGGTGGTTCGCGCCATCACCGCCGAGGAGCGAACCCGCGGAGGCATCGTCCTCCCCGACACGGCCAAGGAAAAGCCGCAAGAGGGTGAAGTTGTGGCGGTGGGCCAGGGACGCCTGCTCGACAATGGCAAGCGGGTGTCCCCGGAGGTCAAGGTGGGGGACCGGGTGATCTATGCCAAGTACGGAGGCAGCGAGGTCAAGCTGGAGGACCAGGAGTATCTGGTCTTGAGGGAATCCGATATCCTCGCCATCAAAGAGTAGACTCGACGGAAGGGAGGTCTCGGGGAAGATATGCCCAAGCAGTTGGCTTTCAACGTGGAGGCCCGGCGTGCGCTAGAGCGCGGGGTCAACACGGTTGCCCAGGCGGTCAAGGTGACGTTGGGGCCCAAAGGCCGCAATGTGGTGATAGGCAAGAAGTTCGGGTCCCCGGTTGTCACCAAGGACGGCGTGACCGTCGCCAAGGAGATCGAACTCGAGGAACCGTACGAGAATATGGGTGCCCAGCTCTGCAAGGAAGTCGCCTCCAAGACCAATGACGTCGCGGGCGACGGCACCACCACGGCAACGGTACTGGCCCAGGCGATTGTGCTCGAGGGGCTCAAGAACGTGGCCGCGGGCGCCAATCCCATGTTCATCAAGAAGGGCATTGACCAGGCGGTGGAGTCCGCTGTTGCTGAGATCCGGCGGGTTTCCATCCCTGTAGAGGGCAAACAGGACATCGCTCATGTCGCGGCGATTGCGGGTAACGACCAGTTCATCGGCGAGCTGGTAGCCGAGGCCATGGACAAGGTGGGCAAAGAGGGCGTAATCACCGTCGAGGAGTCCAAGGGCACCGAGACCACCGTCGAGGTGGTCGAGGGGATGGAATTCGACAAGGGCTACATATCGCCCTACTTCGTCACCAGCGCCGAGGCGATGGAGACCGTACTCGAGGATCCCTACATCCTCATTCACGAGAAGAAGATCTCTTCGATCGCGGACTTGCTGCCCCTGCTGGAACGGGTGGTCCGGACCGGGAGACCCCTGGTGATCATCGCCGAAGATGTTGACGGCGAAGCTCTGGCGACGCTGGTAGTCAACAAGCTTCGGGGCACCTTATCCTGTGCCGCGGTGAAGGCACCCGGCTTCGGGGACCGCCGCAAGGCGATGCTCGAAGACATTGCTATCCTGACGGGCGGCACCTCCCTGTCCGAGGACCTCGGGATCAAGCTCGAGAATGTCCAACTCGATCAGTTGGGCCGGGCCAAGAAGATCAAGATCAACAAGGAGAAAACCACGGTCGTCGAGGGCCAGGGTTCCCGGGACAAGATCCAGGGCCGCATCAGCCAGATCAAGAAACAGGTCGAGGATACTGACTCCGACTACGACCGCGAGAAGCTCCAGGAGCGGCTGGCCAAGTTGGCCGGCGGAGTAGCAGTCATCAAGGTAGGAGCCTCGACCGAGACCGAACTCAAAGAGAAGAAGCATCGGGTGGAGGACGCCCTATCGGCCACGCGGGCGGCGGTGGAGGAAGGGATCGTGCCTGGTGGCGGCGTCACCTACGTCAATATCATACCCCACCTCGACAAGCTTCAAGGGACTGGCGACGAGCGCGTGGGCATTCAGATCGTCCGCCGGGCGCTGGAGGAACCGCTCCGTCAAATAGCTAACAACGCGGGCCTTGAGGGGTCGGTGGTTGTAGAGCGGGTCCGCCGGGAAAAGGTGGGAGTGGGCCTCAACGCTGTGACCGAGCAGTATGAGGACATGGTCAAGGCGGGGATCGTCGACCCAGCCAAAGTGGTCCGCTTTGCGCTGCAAAACGCGGCCAGCATCGCCTCACTGGTGCTGACGACGGAAGCCCTCGTCACCGACTTGCCTGAGAGAGAGAAGCGGGGCGGGTCTCCCATGCCCCCCGACATGGACTACTGAAGACCTGGCATGGTCGGGGCCCCGACCGATGGGCATGACCGGGGCCCCGACCGAGGTAGGGGCGGGTTCGGAACCCGCCCCTACCTCCGAGCGTGATCCGATTTTCTGAGCCCGAAGTCTGGGGGAGCTTCCGAGCGTGAATCATCGCTACCGCCTGGTCGTTGCGCTGGCCGGCTTCTTGATCACCCTCACCCCGGGGCGGCCTTTATGCCTGGGGCGTGTTCGTCCCGGCGTTACAGGCTGACTTCGGCTGGAACGAGTTCAAGCCGTCCTGCCCTTCTCCGTGGCTTCGATGGCCTTCGCGATCATGATGTTCCCGGCGGGCAGGTTGCAGGATCGTCGCGGGCCGCGGCTAGTGGTCCTGGTCGGAGCGCTGCTTGGCGGCGTCGGTTACGTTCTCAGCGCGCACGCTCTGGGAGCTTACGGGAGCTTTCGGGTTGCTCACGGGCACGGGCATCGCCCTCGGGTATGCCGGTGTGGTCGCGGGGGGGATCCGTTGGTTCCCCGACCTCCGGGGGACGGCGACGGGCATCATGATGGGTGGCTTCGGGCTGGGTGCGCTGGTGTTTGCGGCCCCCATCCACAATCTGCTGGCGGTTCACGGCTGACGGCCTCCAGGTTGGGACCCGGCAAGGGCCCAGCGCACCAGGACTGCCGAGTACACAGGACAGGAGGCCACCGTCCGCACGGCCCTGGGCACCCCGGAGTTTGCCGGCCTTATGATATGGTGGGGTCTTACGTGCCGTCCTTTTGGTTGCTGGCCCTGCTATGCCTGTTTGCCAATGCCATCATCCTGCTCTGGGTCAAACCCGTCCTGCGCCGGCGGGTCGCTGCCAGCCGGCCCTAGCTACCGTGGCCGGCTGATTCGGTCAAGGTAGTCGTCATGGCCCAGACGAGGTCTGCCATCCGGCAGGAAAATCGCCGCGGACGGCGCATGATCTTTCCCGATCCCACTTGCCCGCGGTGAGGGATGATAGCGAATGGATGATCCTGCCAGTACCTGGCTCGTGGTCCCCGGCATGTTGCTCCTGCTCCTGTCCGCCTTCTTTTCCGCCTCAGAAACGGCCGTCATGGGCCTGTCCCCGCTGCGCCTGCGCTACCTGGCCGAAGCCGGCGATCGACGGGCGCATATCGTCCGTCGACTCCGCGCCGATCCCACCCGGTTGCTTGCCTCGATTCTCGTGGGCAACAACGCGGTCAACATCGCCTTGGCCTCGATCACCACCGCCCTGTTCATCGATTGGCTGGGAGAAGGTGGGCTGGCGCTGGCGATGCTCAGTTCCACTTTTCTGATCGTCCTGTTCGGCGAGGTTCTCCCCAAGGGGTTGGCGGCGGCGGATGGAGAGACCGTCGGGCTGGCCGTAGCCCGACCGATCGCCTGGGCCGTACAGCTGCTCACGCCGTTTGCCCTGCTGTTCAATGCCATCACCGCGACTGTCCTCCGATGGATTGGGCGGGAGCCGGTGAAGGAGCGTGCCCTCTCCCCGGAGGAACTCGGGATGGTCGTGGACGCCATGGAACAGCACGGGGTCTTGGACCGCGAGGGGAAGGATATGATTCGTGGCATCATCCAGTTCGCCGACACGTCCGTCCAGGAGATCATGATACCCCGGCCCGACATCCTTGCCGTCCCTGCGGATACCTCCATCGGTGAGGCTTCGCAGCTCCTGCTATCGGGCCACTTTTCGCGCCTGCCCGTGTATCAGGGGGCGCTGGACAACGTGACCGGGTTCGTGCACCTGAAGGATCTGGTACGGGGAGAGGACGCCCAGCGGCCGGTGAGCGAGTTGGTCCGCCCGGTGCTGTTCGTGCCCGAGACCCGTAAAGTAGATGACCTCTTCCGGGATATGCGCCGCGAACGCGCCCACCTGGCCATTGTCCTGGATGAACACGGCTCGACCAGCGGCCTCGTCACCCTGGAGGACTTGCTCGAGGAGATCGTCGGCGACATC
>DOZU01000104.1 GCA_003517845.1 Clostridiales bacterium
CGACCAAGGTCATGAACACGGACGTACTGGTCGAGGGGCAGATCTACATGGATTGGGCGGTCAGCGACGCCTTGTTCATAGCCATCACTCCCGGGGCTATCGTGAGCGTCTTGACGCTGGTCGTCGTCTCCCTGCTGACCCAGAAGAGCGACCCGCCCCGGCCGATCCGGGATGTGGAAGGCCGGGAGATGGAGGCGCTGCCCATCCTGCCCTGGTGCAGGAAGCGGTGAGTCAGGTCCGTTGAGTCGGTCCAAGGGAGGCTCCGACATGCGGGTTTTGGTCCTGGGTACGGGCGCGGTGGGGACGGTCGTCGCTCGAGAGATGGCACGGAGCGAACACTTCCACCAGATCATACTCGCCGACAAGGACGTGCAGCGTGCCCGGTCGCTGGCGGTCGAACTCGGCGATCGTCGCTTCCAGGCCATCAAGATCGATGCCGGCTCACGGTCCGAGGTGGCCGCGGCCGCCCGAGGGATGGACCTCATCGTCAACCTCGTCGTCCCCCGCTTGAACCTGGTGATCATGGAAGCCGCGCTGGACGCCGGCACGCACTATCTGGATACGGCTTCCGACGGCCCGGTCCCCCTGCCGGGCCGGGTGGATGTGTACCAACAGATGGCCCTGAATGATCGCTTCCGCTCCCGCGGCAGGTGCGCCCTGCTGTGCATGGGCGCCGACCCGGGAGCCAGCAACATCTTCGCCCGCTGGGCCGCCGACCGGCTGGACACCGTCGACTCGATCCTGGTCCGGGACGCCGACGTGAGCACGGTGGAAGGAGTGCCCTTCGCTACTTACTTCTCGCCCGACACGGTGATCGAGGAATGCCTCCAGCCGCCGCTGCGTTTCATCGATGGCCGCTTCGTCCAGGGTGAGGCGCTGGCAACCGGCGTGGAGACTCACGTCTTCCCCGAGCCTATCGGGCCGGTCACCGTGTACGCCGTGTCGCACGAAGAGGCGGGCACCATCCCCTTGCACATCAAGCAGGGCCTGCGCCACTGCGACTTCAAGTACGCTCTCCCCGATGAACTGGTCAATGTGCTCAAAGTCCTTCGTCTGCTCGGACTGGACCGGACTGAGCCGGTGGATGTGGGGGGGATGAGCGTTTCCCCCCGGGCACTGGTGACGGCCTTGTTGCCCCCGCCAGCCGACCTGGGGGGCAAAGTGAAGGGCTGGTCGCTCGTCGGGACGCTGGCGCGGGGCGTCAAGGACGGCGAGGCGAGGGAGTACTTCGCTTACACGTTGAATGCGCACGAAGCGTCGTATGCCGCGGTGGGCGCGACGGCGACGGCGCATCAGGTGGCGGTGCCTCTGGTGGTGGCGGCCGAGTTGTTGGCGGAGGGGACCATCGATGCCACCGGGGTGGTCCTGCCCGAGTGTCTCGACCCGGAGCCATTCATGGCCCGCCTTCCCGGGAGAGGATTCCCCATCTACATCGAGGAACGGCGCAGCAGGCGAGTCAAATCCTGACCTGGGGCCCTCCGCCTCTTCGGGTGTAGGGGCGGGTTCGGAACCCGCCCCTACCGGTGCCCGCTTCCGTGGCCGCCAGTTGCCGGAGGCGAGTCCGGTGAAGCCCTCGCCGTTGGCACTTCTCTGCCTTCTCGGTCGAGGCGATGAGTGGGGAGGGAATGAACGGCCCGTCGGGGAACTCTTTGTCACGGATTTTTGACTAAGAGCATTTCGGCGGCGACGCTGGGGGGCAGACGATGGCCGGGGCAGGGGACGGAGCGGTGGCCGCAACCCGCCGGGTCATCCGTTACCGGGGAGACGAGGTCGATGAGCGCGACGATGTGATCGCCGGCGAAACGCCTTTCACCATCTTCCTGAACGGCAATGAGCTGGTGACGCTGCAGGCGACCCCGGACCACCTGGACGAGCTGGCCGTAGGGTTCTTGCGCGCGGAAGGTTTCATCGCCTCGATGGCCGACGTGGCCGATCTTGAACTGGATCCGCGGACCGGGACGGCCGAGGTCACCATACCGGGACTGCCCGACTTTGCGCCGAAGTTCCACGGCCGGCGGGTGATTACGCCGGGCTGCGCCGGCGCCCTGAGCCTGATTGACCTCGCCCGCCTGAAGCCCTTCGCCGCAGAGGCCGATCAGGTCTTCCTCTCGCGGCGACGGCTCGAGGCGATGCTGGGTTGTCTGAGCGCCGCGCCGCTGTTTCGGTTGACCGGCGGGACCCATTCGGCCCTCCTGGCCTGGCCCGAGGCGGAAGGCGAGTCGCATCTGGTGCTGCGGGAGGACATCGGACGGCACAACGCCGTGGACAAGGTGGTCGGCCGGCTCACCCTGGACGGCATTCCCTTGGGCGGGCGGATACTGGCGACGTCTGGCCGCGTCGCTGCCGACCTGGTGAAGAAAGCGGTCGGGCTGGGCTTGGCCATCATCGTATCCCGGTCGGCGCCCACCAGCCTGGCGGTGGAACTGGCCGAGCGGATGCGGCTTACCCTGGTGGGATTCGCCCGCGGCGACCGCCTGAATGTGTACTCGGGACACGAGCGATTGCGGGGAGGCTGGTCCGATGGTGAAGCGGGACGGTAGCGATCCGGTAGTCGTGGCGGCGGCGCGCACTCCCTTCGGCGCGTTCGGAGGGGCCCTCAAAGACGTGCCCGCGGTCGGGTTGGGGGGCATCGCCATCCGGGCCGCGCTGGAGCGGGCCGGGGTCGCCGGCGAACAGGTGGACTATGCGTTGATGGGCATGGTGGTCGCCGCGGGAACGGGCCAGGTCCCTTCCCGGCAGGCGACGCTGAAGGCAGGCCTGCCGGTCACGGTGCCCAGCGATACGATCAACAAGGTGTGCGCTTCCAGCTTGCGGGCCGTCAACCTGGCTACCGCGCTCATCCGCGCCGGTGAGATCGACATCGCCGTGGCCGGGGGCATGGAAAACATGAACCAGGCGCCTTACCTTCTACCCGGCGGGCGATGGGGACACCGGCTGGGGCACGGCAAGATCCTGGACGCCACAATACACGATGGTTTGTGGTGCGCCGCGCGCGACGTCCACATGGGGAATCATGGCGATGCCATGGCCCGGGAGTTCAAGGTGACGCGGGAGGAGCAGGACGCATGGGCCTACCGCAGCCATCGGCGGGCGTTGGCCGCCATGAGCGAGGGCCGGTTTGACCGGGAACTCGTCCCGGTGGAGTTGCCTCAGAAGAAGGGCCCGCCGGTCCTGGTCAAGGCGGACGAGCCGCCCAGGGCCGACACCAGTCTCGAGAAACTCGCCGCTTTGCGCCCAGCCTTCACGCCGGACGGGACGATCACCGCCGGCAATGCCCCCGGGATCAACGATGGGGCAGCGGCACTGGTCCTCATGTCCCGCGCGCGAGCGGAAGCGATGGGGGTCCGTCCTATCGTCTCGCTAGTGGCCGCCGGCGCGGTGTCCGCCGACGCTCCTTACCTGGCCACCGTGCCCTGGTTGTCGGCGGAGCGGGCGATCGAGCGCGCCGGGCTACGGCCGGGCGACATGGCCCTGGTGGAGATAAACGAGGCGTTCGCCGTGGTGGCCCTGGTCAGCGCCCGTCTTGGCGGCTGGGGCGAAGAGCGGGTCAATGTCGATGGGGGCGCGGTGGCGCTCGGCCATCCCATCGGCGCCAGCGGCGCGCGCATCCTCATGCACCTGGCCTTCGAACTCCAGCGCAGGGGCGAGGAGTTCGGCGTGGCCTGCATCTGCAGCGGCGGCGGCCAGGGTGAGGCTACGGTGATCCGGACCGAGACTGCGTGACGGGGAGGCGATACTGATGAAGCGGGGCATTTACCGGGCAGCCGTGCTGGGAGCGGGCGTCATGGGCAGCGCGATAGCCGCCCACCTGGCCAATGTGGGCATTCCGTCCTACCTCCTGGATATCGTCCCGAAGGAGTTGACGTCGGCGGAACGGGCCCGCGGACTGACCGCCGACAGCCCGGAGGTACGCAACCGGCTGGCGGCGCAAGGGATCGAGAACTGCCTCAAAGCCAGGCCGGCGGCTTTCTTCCAGCCCTCGGCCGCCGGGCTGATAACCCCCGGCAACTTTGAGGATAACCTGCCGTGGCTGGCGGACGTTGACTGGATCATCGAGGCGGTGGTGGAGCGCCTGGATATCAAACAGGCGCTATGGGACCGGGTAGCCGCCCATCGGCGGCCGGGGACGCTGGTCAGCACCAATACCTCCGGCATCTCCATCCGGCGGATGGTCGAAAAGCAGCCGCTCGAGTTCCGGCAGCATTTCTTGGGCACGCACTTCTTCAACCCGCCGCGTTACATGAAACTCGTGGAGTTGATCCCCGGGCCCGACACTTTGCCCGCCATCGTGTCGTTCATGACCGGCTTCGCCGAGGATGTCCTGGGTAAGGGCGTGGTCATGGCCAAGGACACCCCCAACTTCATCGCCAACCGCATCGGCGTATTCGGCATGATGCAGACGATGAAGGTCATGCAGGAAAGGGACTACCAGGTTGATGAGATCGACGCCGTCACCGGGCCGGCCATGGGCCGCCCGAACAGCGCCACCTTCCGCACCGCCGACCTCGTAGGCCTGGACACCCTCCTGCATGTGGCGGCCAACGTCCACGCCAACGTCCCCGTCGAGGAGAAGCCCTACTTTGACCCCCCGGCTTTCGTCCGGAACCTGGCGGAGCGCGGGTGGACGGGCGAGAAGGCGGGCCAGGGCTTCTACCGCAAGGTCAAGGGACCGCAGGGCAGCGAGATCCTCGCCCTCGACTGGCGGAGCCTGGAATACCGCCCGCAGGTCAAACCCGACTTCCCTTCCCTCTCGCGTACCCGCCGCATCAGCGAGCCGGCGGAGCGGGTAAAGGCCCTGGTGGAGTCCGAGGACCGCGGCGGCGCGCTCGCCTGGGAACTCACCAAACGGGGGCTCGCCTACGCGGCCGGACTGCTGCCGGAGATAGCCGACGATGTGGTTAGCGTGGACAACGCCATGAAGTGGGGTTTCGGGTGGGATGCCGGGCCGTTCGAGACCTGGGATGCCCTGGGTGTCAGCGCTTCCGTCGCCCGCATGGAGGCCGAGGGAGTGCCCGTGGCCGGCTGGGTCAAGGCGATGCTGGCGCAGGGCGCCCCGAGCTTCTACGGCAAAAAGGACGGGCGGCCCGCTTACTACTGCTTCCGTTGCCGCGCCTATGTCCCCATCACTCGGCGCCCCGAAATCGTCATCTTGAAGGACCTCAAAGAGACCCGCCCGGTGGTGATCGGGAACACCGACGCCAGCCTGATCGACCTGGGAGATGGCGTGGCTTGTCTCGAGTTCCATTCGCCAAGCCAGGCGATATCGCCCGATGTGATCCGCATGATCGGCGACAGTCTGGAAGCGGTGGAAAAGGACTTCCTGGGCCTGGTGATCGGCAACCAGGCGCGCCATTTCTGCGTCGGCGCCAATCTCCTCCTGGTGGTCATGGAGGCCGCCAATGGCAACTGGTCAGGGCTATCCGCCGCCGTCGAGTCCTTCCAGAAGGCGTGCATGGCCCTGAAATACTCCCGTCGCCCGGTGGTCGTCGCTCCCCATGGCATGACGCTCGGGGGAGGGGCGGAGATCGTCCTCGCCGCCCACCGGGTGGTTGCCAGCGCCGAGCTGTACATGGGCCTGGTGGAGTTCGGGGTGGGCCTTTTGCCCGGGGGCGGCGGCAACAAGGAACTGCTGCTCCGCCACCTCGAGGGCCTCTTCGAAGACACACCGGTCCCCCTGGACACCTTCCCGCTGGCGGCGCGGGCGTTCCAGACCATCGCCATGGCCAAGGTCTCCACCAGCGCCCGCGAGGCGCAGGCCCTCGGCCTGCTGCGCCGCACCGACCGGGTAGTCGCGAGTCAAGACTTGCTTCTGCATCAAGCCAAGTCCGAGGTGCTGGCCATGGTGGCGGCAGGATTCCGGCCGCCGGCGCCGGCGAAGATCCGGGTGCTGGGGGAAACCGGCCTGGCGGCCCTGCAGGCGCAAACCTACAATATGCTCAAGGGCGGTCATATCAGCGAACACGACAAGTACATCGCCGATCACATCGCCTTCGTGCTGATGGGCGGTCGCATCGCTTCCGGCACGGTGGTGAGCGAACAATACCTCCTGGACTTGGAAAGGGAAGCCTTCCTGGACCTGTGCAAGCAGGAGAAGTCCCAGGAGCGCATGCGGCACATGATTTCCACCAGCAAGCCATTGCGGAACTAGGAGGTGGAGCGAAGATGCGCCAAGCCGTGATCGTATCGGCGGTCCGGACGGCGGTCGGCCGCGCCGGCCGCGGCACCTTGCGCCATACCCGTCCCGATGAACTGGGGGCCGCAGTCGTGCGCGAAGCCGTCCGTCGCGTACCCGGCCTCGACCCGGCATCCATCCACGATCTCATCCTCGGCTGTGCCTTCCCCGAGGCCGAGCAAGGCATGAACGTGGCCCGCATCGTCGGCTTGCGGGCCGGGCTGCCCGTGTCCGTCCCCGCCCAGACGGTCAACCGTTTCTGTTCTTCGGGCCTGCAGGCCATCGCGGCCGCCGCCGCCCAGATCGCTTGTGGGTGGGCGGATACCGTCGTGGCCGGGGGCGTCGAGAGCATGAGTCTCGTGCCGATGGGCGGACAGAAGACCTCGCCCAACCCGGAACTGGCCCGGAGTTGGCCCGANNCGCAGTCGTGCGCGAAGCCGTGCGTCGCGTGCCCGGCCTTGACCCGGCATCCATCCATGACCTCATCCTCGGCTGTGCCTTTCCCGAGGCTGAGCAGGGCATGAACGTGGCCCGCATAATCGGCTTGCGTGCCGGGCTGCCCGTTTCCGTTCCCGCGCAGACGGTCAACCGGTT
>DOZU01000036.1:0-2993 GCA_003517845.1 Clostridiales bacterium
TTGATGCTGGTCGCAGCGGCGGAACTCCTGGCACACCGGTACGGCCTCGACAGGGAGCAAGCACGCTTGGCGGCATTCCTGCACGACATAGCTCGGGACATGGAGACGTCGGAGCTGTTGAAGCGCGTCTCGGAGTACGGTATACTGATCGATGAAATGGAAGCTAGAGAACCGCTTCTTCTCCATGCCAAGGTCGGGGCGACAATGGCCCGCAAACTTCTCGGCATTGAAGACGCGGCGGTACTGCAAGCGGTCGAGCGCCACACTACAGGGGCGCCAGGCATGACGGTCTTGGACGCGGTCGTCTACGTTGCGGACTATATCGAACCCGGCAGGGACTTCCCCGGCGTGGATGAGGTGCGTCGGGCGGCAGGCCAGGACTTGGCCCACGCGGTGGTACTGGCCATGAACGGTACTCTGCAGTACCTCCTGCGAGAGAACCGGCTCGTGCATCCCCGGACGGTGGATGCTAGAAACCACCTCTTGCGGGAAGGGATAGCCGTATCCCACCAGGGCTAGACCGGGTGTCAGCGAGGCGAAGGAGTTTGCGAACGGGAGTTCCCGCAACCCGCAACGCGCGCAGGCGACGGCTGAGGGTCAAGTGGAAGAACGTGGCGCTAATGGCGTCGTTATGCTTCCTATTGGTCGCGGGGGTCGCCGCCTACAACGCCTACCGTCTGCTCTACAGTTTCCAGTCCCCCGAGTCTCGCGAGTTCGGCCTGCCGGTCCCGGCGCCGGGGCAGCGCGTCAACTTCCTCATACTCGGGCTGGACCTCCCGATCGACCCGACCACGGGGGCGGTTATCGATGCTGACTTCCGCCGGTCGAGATACTGGTCGCGAAGCGATACGGTCATCGTGCTGAGCGTCGATCCGGAGACGCACGACGTGGCAATCCTATCCATCCCCCGCGACACCCGGGTGAAGATCGCCTGGGAAGCCAAGGGTTACGAGAAGGTCGCCCATGCTCACGCTTACGGGGGCCCCCGGATGGCTGTGCGCACCGTGGAGAACTTCCTGGGCATTCCCATACACTACTACTTGCGGACAGACCCGCGGGGCTTTGCGGCAATGGTCGACATCCTGGGCGGCGTCAAGCTTGAAGTCGAGAAGGACATGTTCTATCAAGATCCCTATCAGGGGCTGTATATTGACCTGAAACAGGGCCTGCAAGTCCTGGATGGCGATAAAGCGATGCAATACACCCGCTACCGCCAGGACTCGGACCACGCCCGAGTCCTGCGCCAGCAGAAGTTCCTTCAAGCCCTCCAAGACGAGCTGTTTCAACTCGGGACCATCCTCAGACTGCCCAAACTGGCCGGCGAACTGGCGCAATATGTCGACACCAACCTGGCTCCCGACCAGATTCTCAGCTACGCTTGGCTCGCGGCGCGCATTTCCCGGGTGGAGCTGACGATGGCCGCTCTGCCAGGTCGTGAGCGCTGGATAGGCGGCGTGTGCTACTGGGAACCGGATCTTCCCGCCGTCCGGGCGATGGTCGAACGGATGATGTGGGGTATCGTGCCCGAGAAGAACGCTCAGGTGCGGGTGGAAGTCCTCAATGGTACGGCCAATGAGGGATTGGCCGGCAGGATGGCCGCATCTCTACGGGAACAGGGCTTTAATGTCGTTAGGATCGCGAATGCCCCCCGAACCGGGCTACGGACCACGCAGGTAATCAACCTGGCCGATGACGCTGAGAAGCATCGCCTCGTAGTGCGGGCCGTACGCCGGGATCTGTCGGAACTGAACCTCCTCCGGATGAACGCGGTCGACGAGCAGGCGGATGTGAGGGTCATAGTCGGCCAAGACTACTTTGACAGGGCTGACGAGAGGTAGGGTTCGCGAGAGGGGGTGGACTGCTGGGCTCGAGGGAACTGGCGCAACTGGCCGCACGGGCGGCTGAGGACAAGAAGGCTCAGGACATCCTCATCCTCGATATGCGCGAACTCACCTTGGTCTGCGACTACCTGCTCTTGTCCAGCGGGGGCTCTCCGCCCCAGATCCGGGCGATTGCCGATCATGTGAAGGATCGCCTGGCAGCCGCGGGATTTATCCTGTTACGACGCGAGGGGTACGCGGTCGGCCGCTGGGTACTCTTGGACTACGGCGATCTCATTGTCCACGTGTTTCACCCGCATGAACGTTCCTTCTACGCTCTGGAGCGCCTCTGGGGCGACGCCCCAGTGTTGCGGCCGGCGGACGGCGAGGTGCTCCTGGCTCATAACGCCTGAACGCCCGGCACGAGGTCTCGCACCGGCCATGGCGGCGCCCCGTGCGCTTGGCGAGCGGGCCCCGCGCCTTGACTCCCGCGCAGGCGGGACGTATAATCAGGTGGACTTCGGGTGGCGACAATTGATGAGATGTGGGGCCGTAGCTCAGCTGGGAGAGCGCTTGAATGGCATTCAAGAGGCCAGGGGTTCGACTCCCCTCGGCTCCACCAGGTAAACAGGGGTTTCGATCCTCGCCATAGAGCATGCCGTCAGTAACGTGTCAATGGTAGGTCCCGCTGTCAGTCGCGCGGCAGTATCCAGCGGCGGGCCTACTGCGGAGGAGGGGTCGCCAGGAAGGCGTCAATTTTCTGGGCGGCCTCTACCTTTTGCTCCCGGATCACGTGGGCTTGGGTCCCCATGGTCATCCGAATGTCGGTGTGTCCAAGCACGTCTTGGAGTACCCGCGGTTGGACGCCCTGCGAGAGGATAAGCGTGGCCGCCGAGTGTCGCAGGTCATGGAATCTGATCCGCAGGCAGCCTGCTCCCGCCGCCACCGCTTGAGGGAGGCGAGCGCCACCGCCGGCAGGTCTATAGTGCGGTGTCCAGCCGCCGACTGTGGTGTGGCGATCTTCATTTTGCCGCCCACCTTGGCCCTGCTCCGTGCCGCGGGCGGCCAGCCAGTCCGAGGCTTCCTTGAAGGACTTCGAGATCTGACGGACTACTTTGCGTCGGCCGGTGGTGCTGTCCCAGCCTGCCTCCCGATCGTGCCGGCGAGGCTCGC
>DOZU01000036.1:3316-3803 GCA_003517845.1 Clostridiales bacterium
CCGGCGAGGCTCGCGTACTCGGCCTGGTGCGGGGCCATTGGACGATCGAGGGCCTGCACTGCATCCGCGACGCGACCTATGACGAAGACCGCTGCCGCATCCGCACCGGCAGTGCGCCGCGAGCGATGGCCACGCTGCGTAATCTGGCTATCGGCCTCTTGCGTCTGTACCTGCCAGGCACCGTCGCTCGCGCAAACCGCGTGCTGGTGATGAACCCGCACCGACTCCTCGCCCTGATCGGCGCCTGACCGGCGTATTCAGGCCCCGGCGATGCGTTCGCTCGGGCCTTTCTAGCGTCGGCTGCTCGGCCTCCCTGGCCGGGCCCGGCTGCGGACTCATGGTGGTCGATCCCGGGGAGACGAAGGACGACTTGGTGTAGAACTTGATCGATGAGCTAACCCCTTCTGGCGGGGCTGGAGGAGGTGGCGCCTGGTGCGGGTCACGTTTGAGGTCAGGGTGCGGGAAGCATCCATGCCCCCCGTTCTAG
>DOZU01000110.1 GCA_003517845.1 Clostridiales bacterium
GGCCGAACAGATGGCGGCCGGGGTGTTCAACGCCAATCGGCTGTACCACGAACTGAAAGCACAGGGCTATGCCGGGGGGAAGACCATTCTGAAAGACTACCTAAGGCCTAACCGGCCGCCCAGGCTCCCCCGGGTAGTGGTTCGCTTCGAGCCGGCGCCGGCCGAGCAAGCCCAGGTGGACTGGGGCGAGTTCTCCTACATGGACACCACCGGGCGGCGTCGGCGAGTGCACGGGTTTGTGATGGTGCTCAGCTACTCTCGGGCCATGTACGTCGAGTTCGTGGAGCAACAGGACCTCAGCACCCTGCTGCGCTGTCACCTCAATGCCTTCGCCGCCCTGGGCGGCGTACCGAGGACCATCCTGTACGACAACATGAAGACCGTGGTGCTGAGACGGGAAGGGTCGCGGGTCGAGTATCACCCGAGACTCTTGGACTTCGCCCTGTTGGCCGGGTACCATCCTCGAGCCTGCCGTCCGTACCGGGCCCAAACCAAGGGACGAGTTGAACGAGCCATCGGTTACCTGCGCCAGCACTTCTGGCCTGCCGCCCGGTTCACCAACCTGACCGATCTCAACCAGGCCGTGAGTGCCTGGGTCGCCGGCGTGGCCCACCAGCGTGTACACGGCACCACCGGCCGCAAGCCGGCCGAGATGCTGGCCGAAGAACGGCAGCACCTCCCGCCCCTGAGACCTCAAGGGATCTTCGCCCCACTTCTTTGCGAGGAGCGCCCGGTAGGCCGGGACGGCTTCGTTGCCTACGGTGGCAGCCGTTACGCCGTACCCTGGCAGTACAGTGGCCGCTACGTAGCGGTCCATGCTACTCAGACCACGGTCGAGATCCGGGAGGGCGAGCACTGCCTGGCCCGGCATCCACGGGCGTTGGTCCCCGGCATGACCCTGTCCATCACGGGCCAGTACGACGGCGCTCCGCTGCAAGGGCCAGGCCGGCCCCGCCAGGCCCTGGCCCTGCAGGTTGCCGGTCCCCAGGTCGAACGGAGATCCCTTGGCGTCTACGAGTCGTTGCTAGCCGGGGGTGACCGGTGATGATTGCCCTGGAGCGCGCCCGGCACCAGCTTGTGACCCTCGGGCTCAAGGACGCGGCCGAAGTCCTGGACGGCCGGCTCGAACAGGCCGCCAAGCGCGAACCACCCTACGTGGACTTCCTGACCGACCTCCTGGAGGCTGAACTCGGCTGCCGCCGGCGGCGGTACCTGGAGACCCGTACCAGGCTGGCCCGGCTGCCCTTTCGCAAGACGCTGGAGGACTTCGACTT
Organism: Clostridiales bacterium; assembly: GCA_003517845.1. Lineage (GTDB taxonomy): Bacteria > Bacillota > Sulfobacillia > UBA995 > UBA995 > UBA995. Next base: position 1,275 of record DOZU01000110.1, read on the forward strand.
TGCGGCCCAACCCTCGATCGATTCCCGGCAGGTCTACGACCTGGCGACCTTGAGCTTCATCGCCCACGCTGATAACCTGATCCTACTCGGGCCGCCAGGCGTGGGCAAGACGCACCTGGCAGTGGCCCTGGGTATCGCCGCCATCGGCAAGGGCTACGGGGTCTACTTCACTACCATGTACAGGCTCGTCGAGGACTTGAGGGCCGCCTACGAGGAACGCCGGCTCGAACGTCGGATGCGTATCTACCTGGCGCCCAAGCTCCTGATCATCGATGAGTTGGGGTACCTGCCCCTGGATAAGTTGGGGGCCACGGTGTTCTTCCAGCTTGTCGCTGCCCGCTACGAGCGCGGCAGTATTGCCCTGACGTCCAACAAGACCTTTGCCGACTGGGGGGAGGTATTCGGTGACACGGTGATCGCCACGGCGATTTTGGACCGGTTGCTTCACCACTCCCACGTGCTCAACATCCGCGGTGACAGCTACCGGCTCCGGGAGAAACGCAGGTCGGGGTTTCTACGCAGCCCGGCGGAGGCGGACGGCCGGGTGGTCGATTCAGTGGGTCAACTTCCAACCGGCCAAACCGGGTTACAATCCAACCGGCCTTGACACATGCGGGAATACCTTCGAAAACAGGGAGTGCAACTGCCTCCTAAAATTGCATATAGCGGTTGACACTGTGGCATGACCCAGATCGGCGCCCTTACAGACAAAGTGGGACTTGACCTGTGTAGGCCTTCAACAGCAGGAGTTCCGCTTTCAGTGTAGAACATCACCACTCCGGTGGTTACTAACCACTCGGGTGGTGATATATCGTGGTTGGGGGGGACGGTCTGAGGGGTATTCTCGGCGAATTCGGTTTCACTAAATATGAAGCAGCGGCCTACATCGCACTCGTTCGCGCCAATCCGGCGTCCGGGTATGAAGTCGCCAAGGTCAGCGGAGTTCCGCAGGCAAAGATCTACGAAGTATTGGCCCGACTCAAGGCAAAGAGCGTCGTGACACAGATATCCCGGGATTCGGCGCTGTACGCACCTTTGGACCCGAGCGAACTTGTGCGCCAGCTGCGCAGTACGCACGCGGGCTTCTGCGACGAACTTGAGAACGGACTGCAGCAAGTGAAACAGGAAGGAGGTGTCGAGTACATCTGGAACCTGCTCGATTACGGTTCCATCCTTACCAAGGCGAGGGGACTGTGCGATGAGTCGGTTCGTGCCCTCGAGATTCTCTGTTGGGATGTAGAGTATCGCGAGCTGGACTCCCCTCTGACAGCCGCACGCAATAGGGGTGTTAAGGTATTCGTAGTGGGACACGGACTGGAGAGCGTAGACGGCTGCTGTGTCGTTGCTCATGGTGTGTTGCCGCACGTCATGAAAGAACGGGGCAGGCAATTGGTAGTGGTCTCCGATGACAGGACCGTACTACTCAGTTCTGTTCAGCCGGTTTCGACAGGGCTTTGGACACGAAACCAAGGATTGGTGTCTTTGGCCCGCGAGTTCATCATACACGAAGCGTACCTCTGGCGGGTCCTGAGCCGCTTCCCCGAAGTAGTCATGAAGGAGTACGGCGAGCACTTAGAGCGGCTGCGTACCTTAGACGGAAGTTTACCGACCGAGTCACCCGCATGACATCTTGGAGTAAGGAGGCCATCCAAATGGCGGCAAGTGAGCGTCAGGTAAAAGAAGTAACGGCCGAGGTAGTCGCTGCTCTGAACGACAACCCGGGACTGAGCAAGAGCATCGTCTATGCGCTGCAGTGGCTCATCTTCTCAACTGGTCTCATCCTGCTGGTTCCCATCATACTGAGCCGGCCGCTGGGTCTTGACCACGCTATGATCGCCAGTATGACCCAGCGGATTCTCTTCTTCTCGGGCCTTGCCTGCCTTCTGCAGGTTGTGATCGGCCATCGCCTGCCCATCGTGGAAGGTCCGTCCGGGCTGTGGTGGGCCGTGTTCATCGGGCTAGGCACCACGGCCCAAGCCGTGAATCAGGACCTTGGTGCTCTGCGTGCAAGCCTGCAGATGGCCATGATCGTCGCCGGCGTCACGGTAGCCATCATCGGAGCCACCGGCCTCGTGGGCAAGGCCATGAAGTATTTCACCCCAGTAGTGACGGGATCGGTTCTCGTGCTGCTCACGCTTCAGCTGGCTGGAGGTTTCATCAGGGGCGCCTTGGGCGTTGGTTACCGAGGTGCACCGATAAGCGCAACCGCTACCGTCATATCCGTAGCAGTTGTGTTAGCGGTCGTCCTCGTCTCGCTCAAGGCAAGCCCCTTAGCTAGGAGCCTCGCCGTCCTCATAGGCGTAGCCATCGGCTGGCTGGCGTTCTTAGCTCTAGGCGACGTGAACTTGGCGGTCCTGAAGGATGCGCGGCTGTTCGGGGCGCCAGGCGTCTTCGCTTGGGGGGCGCCGACCTGGGACGCCGGTGTAGTGCTCACGGGAGTGATTGCGGCCCTCATCTTGATCCCTAACGTGGTAGCGAGCATGATAGCTATGACGCGGGCCGCTGGCGCTGGCGACGTACCGCAGCAGAGCTTCAGCCGCGGTGTGTTGTTCAACGGCGTGGCGAACATCCTGGCTGGCGTGGGCTCAACCGTTGGATCTATCAGCTATGCCACTGCAGCAGGGCTAGTGAGCATAACGGGGGTGGCGGCCCGCCTGCCTTTCGTCATCTTCTCGGTGATTCTGATAGCCATGGGGTTCATACCAGCAATCGGTGCGGCCCTGGCCACTATCCCACCGCCTGTGGGTAACGCCGTGTTCATAGCTGCTATGTGCACCCTGTTCGGATTCGGCGTGAAGGACTACGCGCGGCTCAAATTCACCAACCGCGAGATGTTCGTGTTGGGAATCTCCGTGATGGTCGGTGTCGGCATCATGTTCCTACCGGCGGACGCCCTGGCCGCCGTGCCTAGGTGGTTGAGCTACCTCTTGGGCAACGGCATGATCACTGGAATGCTGGTGTGCCTGCTCCTGGAACACGTGCTGCTGCGCGAGGACTTCTTCAAGTCCAAGTGAGCGGTCTCCCCGGTTCCGGACGCAGTCGATGAGATAAGGGGGAACGCATATGTTGGGCGGCTATGCCGGTACAGTGCTTCGCGTCCATCTCACCCAGCGCAGGGTGCAGCGGGAGAAGCTGGAGGAGAGCGCTGCCAGGCGTTTCATCGGAGGGCGTGGGCTTGGCGGCTACTATCTGTGGAAGGAAGTGGGGCCTCAAGTAGCACCTCTAAGCCCGGAGAACAAAATCTTCCTCTGTGTCGGCCCAGTCACCTCATCACCAGTCCCCGGCGCAAACCGGTACGTTATAGTCACCCGCTCGCCGCAGACGGGGCTATACCTGGACAGTTACGGTGGAGGGCACTTCGGGCCGGAACTGAAGTTCGCCGGGTACGACATGGTTGTGCTGGAGGGCAAAGCTCTCAATCCCGTCTACCTGTGGGTGGACGACGACCGGGTGGAGATCCGTGACGCCACCCATCTCTGGGGCAAGGACACCTGGGATACAGAAGAAGCTGTCCTGAGAGAGGTTGGGGATAGCTCGGCCAAGGTATGTGTGATAGGACCCGCAGGCGAGAGGCTGTCCAACCTGGCCATCGTCCAGAACGAGTACTACCACCAAGCGGGCCGCGGAGGTGCGGGTGCCGTTTTCGGTTCCAAGAACGTCAAGGCAATTGCGGTACGGGGGAGAAGAGGCGTCAAGATCGCGGATGCCAAGCGACTGATAGAGTACCTCATCTCCGACGTGGCGCCAGCCTTCGAATCCGGCGGCGGCAAACTGGGTGCGGTAGCTGACCGTATGAAGTTCGGCACTCCGTTGACCCTGAATATCACGCACTCGGTCGGGATACTGCCCACGCGGAACTTCCAGGACGGTCAGTTCTCCCGTTACCAGGAGATAGATTCCCTCGCTTTCCGGCCTAAGGTGGTTGTCAACGATAAGGGTTGCTTTGCCTGCAACCTGTGCTGCGCCAAGTTCAGCCGCAACCGCGTCGGGCCATATGAGGGAGAGGTCATCGGCGGGCCGGAGTACGAGACTCTGGCTATGTTCGGCAGCAACCTGGGGATTGACTCCTTGGAGTACATCGTGCACGCCAACGCTCTCTGTGACCGCCTGGGAGTAGACACGGTAGGAACTGGTAACATCATCGGCTGGGTCATGGAGTGCTTTGAGAAGGGCATTCTCAATGAGAAGGACATCGGTTTCGCTGCTCGCTTCGGGGACCAAGAGGCCAGCGACCGCCTAATCCGCATGATCGCGAACCGGGAAGGCATCGGCGATCTCTTGGCCAACGGGGTGCGCGTCGCGGCTCATGAGATCGGCCGGGGTAGCGAGGAGTTCGCTATGGAGGTCAAAGGTCTCGAATTCCCTGCCTACCGCCCCGGACCTTGCTCGCCTGGGTTTGCCCTTGCCTACCTCATAGCGGACCGCGGCGGCTGCCACCGCAGGGCGTGGCCAGCCATCGCTGAACAGGAACTCCCCCAGTTCAGCCACGAGGGGAGGGCCAGGCTGGTCAAGTATCTCTACGATCAGCGGGTACCCTGGCACTGCGCCCTCTGTTGCGACATAGCCGTTGTCGTACCTAATCTTGGTCATAAGGATGCGGCCGCCATGTTCTCCAGTGTCATCGGCTGGGACCTGACCGCCGATGACATGGGCATCCTCGCCGAGCGAGTGGCTTCGCTGCTGCAAGCCTGCAACATCAGGTTCGGCCTCACCCGCGAGTCGTGCAAGCTGCCATCCCGCAGCTACAGACAGGATGCGGATGCCCCAGGAGCGGGC
>DOZU01000049.1:0-840 GCA_003517845.1 Clostridiales bacterium
CGGGCGGCTCGGCGGTACCACCGATCACGGGAAACGGGTTCGGTCACGGGCGTTCATTCCCCCTCCCATGTTCTAAGGGCAGACGGTGGCAGCCTATGCGGGGAAGGAGGGAGGGGGAACCCCCGTCACCGGCGGGTAAAACGTTTCAGCACCTGGGACAGCTCGCGGACTTCCTCGGGATCGAGGTGCTGCTCGGCCAGTTCTTTGGCCAGGAGAAGGTAGGGCAGGCTGGATTCCCGGGCGACGAAGGCTTGCAGGTCTGTAGGCAGAGGATCGAGGGCGGGTTGATCCCGGACCAAAAAGTCGATGGACACGGCGAAGAAGTCGGCCAGCCGGGAGAGAGTATCGAGATCCGGTGTCCGCCGTCCGCTCTCATACATGGCGATGGTGCTGGAGGCAAAACCGAAGGCCGCGGCGAGTTGTCGCTGGGTGAGCCCCCGCTGGCGGCGCAAATACTTGAGGCGCTGGGTGAACCCCAAGGAAATCCTCCCGGCTTCATGCTAAAGCGATCCTATCACCGGGCGGGAGGGGCAGCCAGGATGCGCACGAAGTGTAATGCTGTCCCGGTCCTGGCGGTTGCACTATCACCTTGCGTGAGCTAAACTGGTCGGGGGTGACCCGGTGGGCTTGGTGATTCACCTGTCCGAACTCGTGCGGTGCCGGCACTGCCATCGCCTTCGGCCCCGTGCCGCCACGAACCACTCATTTTGCCGCTCATGCTGGGGGCAGCTGAGTGCGCGGCTGGAGCGCCGCCTGGAAGCGGTCAAGGCGTCGTTATCCAGTCAGCGGCAGTGAGCTGCCTCGCGAGCGGAGCGACCCGCTGTAGGGGCGGGGTCAGAA
>DOZU01000049.1:1141-1606 GCA_003517845.1 Clostridiales bacterium
TTCAGAACCCGCCCCTACAGCGGTGGGGGCCCCGGTCATGCCCATTACCGCGGCCCCGAGGGCGGCCACGGCCGTAACCACGCCAGCGAACGCATTTTCGTAACGGGAGGGGGCCGGCGGATCAGGATCCGCCGGCCCCCTGGACTTCGGGGACTAGGGCCTCACTACCGTGATCGGGCCGGACGTCCAGGTGTCCCAGTGCGCGGGATTGTCGTCGTCACCGAGGGGACGCAACGCCGACAATACCAGCACATAAGTGCCCGCCGGGACGGGGCGCCCGCGCCGGCCGGTGCCGTTCCATTCGAATGCGAAGAACGCTGGTGGCGTCGAATTCCGCCCCACGTAGCCGAGGTCGAGGACCCGGCCCCAGTTGCGACCGGTGGCGGCGTCACGCACCTCGATTCGCAGTTTCCGCGCCTGCCGGCCGAGGTTGTAGAGGATGTGAGCCCGCTCCCCGGCGGCGGG
>DOZU01000049.1:2027-2963 GCA_003517845.1 Clostridiales bacterium
CGCCGGTGTGCAGGGCCGGCAGCGCCTGGTAATCGCCCAGGAAACCGAGATAGGGCACGGATAGCACCGGTCCGCCGTCATCGGGGGTGAACCGGATATATCCGCCGAACAACCACTCACCCGCGACCGCCGGCGGGGTGACGGTCACCGTAACCGACCTCTCCTCGTCGGGGGCCAGCGTGACCGAGGCGGGGAAGGAGGCGGTAGCGCTCACTGCCGCCATACGGGGCGCAAACACGGCATGGTCGGTCGCCTGGGTCGGCAGGTGCGCCAGCGTGTAGGTGACGGCGGTCGCCCGCTCATTCTCCAGGGTGAGGGTGAAGGTGACCGGTCCAGACACCTCGCCCAACGAGACCTTGGCCGGCTCGATTTCAGCTCCCGCCGTCAAGGCGCCCAGGACGTCGAGCATGCCCGCCCCTTGCCGATGGATCGGCAGCAGGAAAGGCAAGTCAAGGAGGACGCGGCGGGGAGAAGCGGTGTTGAGCAAGGCCTCGCGCACCGCCTCGGGCCGCAGCCGGGGGTTGGCCTGCAGGAGGAGCGCGGCGGCGCCCGCCACGTGCGGAGCCGACATGCTGGTGCCGCTGGCGGACATGTACCTGCCCAGGGCCAGCGGCCAGGTCGAGTAGATGAACCCGCCGGGCGCGCCGATGTCCGGCTTCAGATCCAGATCCGGGGCGGGACCCCAGGATGAGAAGGCGGAGATGAGCCCAGCGGTCGGCACCGGGAAGGGGAGTTCCTCGGCCGTCCACGTCAGGCGCACGGGGCCAGCGGCCAGCAGGGCCTTGATCGCGTCGCCGTGGGCCTGGCTGATGCTCATGGTGGGCAGCCTGGCGCCGTTCGAGCCCAGCGTACCCAGGAACATGCCGGGCACGTTGTTGTAGATAATGGCATAGGCGGCGCCCCGTGTCCGGGCCATCATCTCCTTGTGGGTGAAAG
>DOZU01000049.1:3367-8436 GCA_003517845.1 Clostridiales bacterium
AATCCCACATGGACCACTTCCGGGCTGATCCCGCCGGTCGGGATCGGCCCCGAGAAGGTCATCGGGGCATAGCCCACCGGGGTGCCATCCGGCAAGCGGAACACGGCGAGCATGGCATGGGTGTTGTCGAAACTGGCCACCGACAGCACCCGGCTGCCGAGCGAGGGTGAACCCCCGGCGAACAGGCCCTGGGGCCCGTTGTTGCCCTGGGAGGCGACGACGACGACGCCCCGGCGCACCAGGCGGTCGGCCGCTACGCTCGTCGGATGCTGCGGCCACTGGAAGGCGGCCCCGAGGCTCATGTTGACGATATCCGCCCCCTTGTCGTGGGCCATCTCCATGGCGGCCAGCAGGACGTCGGTGGTGGTCGGACCGGTCGGTCCGAATACTTTGAGCGCCAGGAAGCTGACGCCGGGCGCGACGCCGCGCAAAAGCCCGTGGGCACCGATGATGCCGGCGACATGCGTGCCGTGACCATTGGGATCCATGGGGTCAGGGTCGGGCACCGGCGTCCGTCGAGCCGGATCGCCGGCATCGAAGTTGTCGCCCACGAAGTCCCAGCCGCCCACGACCCGCTTGCCCCAGCCTCCACCCAGGTCGGGATGGTTATAATCGATGCCGGTATCGATGACTGCCACCAGCACGCCGCTGCCGTCATAGCCGAGTTCGTCGTAAGCCTCGATGGCGTTGATCATCTCCAGGCTGGTGGCCAGTTGCGGCACGGGGACTTGGACCACGGGCCATACCGCCCGCACTCCGGGCAACTCGGCCAGAGCGGCAATCTCCGAACTGGGAATCTCGAGCGATACGCCGTTGAAGAGAGAACGGTAGCGGAAGCGTTCCCTGCCTCTGATTTGGGCCCGCCCGGTCTCGCGGCGGAAGGCGGCGTGCTCGGCGTCGAGGGCGGCGATGCTGCCTCCCTCGCTCAGGGGCGGTCCGGTCAACTCGACGAAGACCAGATCCCCCCACTCGTTGTTTTCCCGGCTAACCCACGGGGTTTCGGCCATGGCCGGCGCGACCAGGGTCAGGATCAGCGCGAGGGCCAGGAACAGGGACACTCGTGCCCGCACAGGGTAACCCTCCTCCCGGTTATGGGGTCGGTGGGCAGGGTTCGATCTGGTCCCAGACGATTCCTGCCTGCTCGCGGAAAATTCCGGCTTGAGGTTGCCGGCTCAGATCGCGCGCAGCGCCTTGCCTGGTCGGGCGCCGGTGGGGACGCCGTCCTCGGCGGCGATCACCCCGTTGATCACCACGAGATCCACGCCCGCCGGATGGCGGCAGGGGTCGCCGAAAGTCGCGGTCGCCTGGATGGCCGCCGGGTCGAAAAGCACCAGATCGGCCCAGCATCCGGGTGCTACCCGGCCGCGGTCGGTGAGGGCGAGCCGGGCGGCCGGCAGGCCGGTGAGCTTGTGGACCGCGGCTTCCAGGCTGAGCACTCCCACCTCCCGGACGTAGCAGCCGAGCACCCGGGCGAAGGTGCCGTAGGATCGGGGATGGGGTTTGCCCCAGGCCGGGTCAGGGGCCAGCGAACTGCCGTCCGAGCCGATCATGACCGCGGGGTGGCGCATGACCAGCCGTACATCGTCCTCGGCCATGCCGAAGTGCACGACCTGCACCGCCCCTCCCTCGGCGCCAACCAGGTCGAGTACGGCATCGACCGGGTCAGTAGCCGTTAACTCGGATATCTCCCGCACCGTGCGACCTTCCCAGTCCCGCCGCCCCCGGACGCAGGCGAGGACGATCAGCGACCAGTCGGCCGTCTCCCCCGCGTCGGCGATAGGCCGCCGGACTTCCTCCCGGATGCGGGTCCGGGTCGAGGGGTCGCGCAGTCGCTCCTGCAGGGCCCGAGTTCCCCCCGCCCGGGCCCAGGCGGGCAGGTAGGCGGTGAGATCGGTGCTGCTGGCCGTGTAGGGGTACTGGTCCAGGGTCACATCCACCCCTTGCGACCGCGCTTCGTCCACCATGGCCAGCGTCCGCGACACTTTACCCCAGTTGGGCCCACCGGATGCCTTGTGGTGAGCGATCTGCACTGGGCCCCTCTCCCGCCGCCCGACCGCTATGGCTTCGGCTACCGCTTGCTCGAGCATATCGCCTTCGCCGCGGATGTGGCTGGCGTACAGCCGGCCATGCCGGTAGGCGAGCGCCGCGAGGTGCTCCAGTTCCGACGGGGGGGCATAGCAGCCCGGGGCGTAGATCAGGCCGCTCGACAGGCCCATTGCCCCCGCCTCCAGGGCCTCCTCGAGCATCCGGCCCATCCTCGCCAGCTCGAAGGGCGTGGCGGGCCGATCCGCCGAACCCATCACCGCTTCCCTCAGCGTGCCGTGCCCCACATGGCAGCCGTAGTTGACGGCAATGCCGTGCTGTTCGAGGGCGGCAAGGTATCGGTCCAGGCTCTGGAATCCCCACGGGACGTCGTCGGGGCGGGGGTATTCTGAGCGAGCCTGCGCCTCCATCTCCGGGTTCATGGGTGCGGCCGACCACCCGCAATTGCCCCCTACCTCGGTGGTGACGCCTTGCAGGAGCTTGCTCTGGGCCTGCGGAAACGAGAACAGGCTCAGGTCGGAATGGCCGTGGATGTCTATGAAACCGGGACACAGCACCCGGTCCGCGCCATCGATCGTGCGCCGAGCGGAATGACTCTTGCCGGGCCTGGCGACCAGCGCGATGCGGCCGGATTCCACGCCCACATCGGCGCGAACCCAGGGGTTGCCCGCGCCGTCCACCACTCGCGCTCCGGCGATCAGGAGATCGAGGGTCATCGGGTATCCACCTCATCGAGGGATATCAACTGCGGCCGGCGTTACCCCGATGGACTTCGTCCGAGCTTGCCGGATACCTGCCGGCGAAGGCGGCGGCATCGAGCGGGCCCGTCTAGCGCGCGGACCTCAGCAGCCCGGGTACTTGCCGAACCCGTCCCCCGTGTGGTAAATTGGACACGGTGCAGCAGACGGCCAACTAGCTGCGAATACTGTGAATAATCCGACCCATGGGTCGGATCTCAATCCCGGGCAAGGGGGTAGACAGCTTGATCCTGATTGGCGAGAACGTTCAGATCCTCGCCAAGGTGGTGTCCGAAGCTATTCAGAGTCGGGACGCCCGTCCGCTGCAGGAATTGGCGGTCAAGCAGGCAGAGGCGGGCGTCCATTACTTGGATCTCAACATCGGCCCCGCCCGCAAGAACCCTGAGGAGACGATGGGCTGGCTGGTGGACAAGATCCAGGAAGTGGTGGACACCCCCTTGTGTCTGGACACCACCAACCCGGTGGCCATGGAGGCCGGGCTGGCAAGGTGTGAGCGGCGGGCGATCATCAACTCGGCCAACGGCACGGCCGCCAGCCGGGAGAAGATGATGCCGCTGGCCCGGAAGTACGATGCCCACATCATCATCTCCGTGCTCAACGATGCCGGCATCCCGCATGATGCCGCCTCGCGGGCCGAGTCCATCCTCGAGACGGTCGAGTATGCCAACGGGCTCGGCATCCCCAACCCTGCCATCTGGGTGGACCCGATCATGATGCCGGTGGCGGTCGCCCAACCTCAAGCCGTCGAAGTGCTCGAGTTCCTGAAGCTCCTGCCCGATTTGCTCCCCGAAACCAGGTCCACGGTCGGGCTATCGAACCTGTCTAACGGAGTCCCGGCGCGGCTCCGTCCCTTCCTCAACCGGGTGATGCTGGTGATGGCGCAACGGGTGGGGCTGACCTCGGCGATCGTCGATAGCTTCGACCACGACCTCATTCGGTTGGCCGGCGGCGAGCCGCGCCACCTGGTCGACCTCGTGCATCGGACCATGGACGGGGAACCCGTCGATATGGCATCGCTCTCCTCGGAGGCCCGGGACGTGTACAAGACGGCCAGAGTCTTGCTGGGCCATGAGTTGTTCTCACCCTCCTGGCTGGAACTATGACGAGAGGGATGGTGGCCGATGCTTGAGGGTTTGCGGGAGGGTTACCCCGGGACGATCAACGCGGTCCGATTCGGCCGAGAGGGGAAAGGGCGCGAACTAGGCGGACACAACTCCCTTCCCTTCCACCACTTCGAGGCGGCGCGACCCAACCGCCCCTGGCTCGCGCTGGAGATCGTGGACGGCCGGCCGGAAGACTGGCCGGCGCCCGCCCTCGACCGGTACGGCGACGCCATCGCCTCGCCGGCCCGATGGGCGGCCAGGAGCGCCCGCGAGTATGGTCCGGACATGATCTTCCTCACGCTGAACAGCATCGAACAGGGAGCCGGCCCCGCCGAGATTGCCGCCCGGGTCGCCGCTACCGTTCAGGCGGTGGACATCCCCGTGGCGGTGTACGGCTCGGGGGACAAGGACCGCGACGTGCCGGTCCTGACCGCCGTGGCCCAGGCCTGCCAGGGCACCTCCATCCTGCTGGGACCGGTGACCCGGGACGCCCACCGGGAAGTGGCGGAAGCGGCTCGGGACTGCGGCCACGCCGTAATCGCCCAGTCGCCGATGGATGTGAATCTGGCCAAGGATCTCAACATTCGCCTCACCAAGCTCCTGCCCGCCGACCGCATCGTCATCGATCCCCTGACTTCCTCGCTGGGCTATGGACTCGAGTACTCGTACTCGACCATGGAGCGCATCCGCCTGGCGGCGATCGTCCACGATGACCGGATGCTGCAGATGCCGATCATCGGCCGGGTGGGCAAGGAAGTATGGAAGACCAAGGAAGCCACTCAAGATGCGGCGAGGGGGGTATGGTGGGAGGTTTTCACCGCCGCCACTTTACTGCTGGCCGGTGCGGATCTGGTCACCCTGCGCCACCCGGATAGCCTGGCCCTCGTTGAGACGACGCTGCACTAACCTCGCGGTTGAGGAGGGAACGGGGTAGATGACCGGAGGCAAGCTCAAAGACGAGTCCGTGCGGGCGACAATCAGGGCGGAGGATGACTGGGAACCGATCGGCCCCACGCCCATGCCGTCCGTCACCGACCTCAGGAACTGGGATCTACGTTTGCTGGATACCTACGAGCCGTTTTACGCGCCGTTCTGCGACCTGTGTTGCCTCTGTACCTATGGCAAGTGCGACCTCACGGCCGACCGCAAGGGCGCGTGCGGCCTC
>DOZU01000123.1 GCA_003517845.1 Clostridiales bacterium
GAACTCGCGCAACGAATCCACGCCGTCGCCCGCCAACTCTATCCGAACCGGGACCGGCCGGGTGAATGGGTATATGTCGATCAGGCCGCCTCGCGCCACGAACTCGCCTGGGTGTTCCACCGGATCCGCGGGGGCGTATCCTGCCTGCACCAGCCTTGCGAGCAACTCATCGCGGTCAAGCTGGCTGCCTTGGCGAATGTCCAGGGTTGCATCCCGGAGACTCCCGGGCGGGGGCAACCTCTCCAGCATGCCCTCGCCAGTAGTCACCACCAGGCAGGGAGAGCCGCCTTCGAGCCGCTCCAGAGCGCTCAACCGGCGCCGGTCTAACTCATGACTGTCGGCCACCAGGTCTATCGGCACACGGCCCGCCGGCGGGAAGGAGAAGGTCATCGTCCCGCCCAACCAGGTCGCGATATCCTCCCGAGCGCGCTCGGCAGCCGCCGTATCGGCGGCAACGTAGACGGTGGGCCGCTGGCAGTGAAAGCACACTGCGGCCGCTACATAGGCCAGGGCCGAGCCAGCCAGCCCGGTGATGTGTTGGGCCGACTGTCCGGCATCCAATCGATCGAGGAGTTGCCGGTAGCCGGCGTGGGACTTGAGCAGATCGAGGAAATGGCGCACTTTCTGCCTCCGCCGTGGTTCCTTCAGCCAGGCCCGCGATCATCAGCCGACAGGCATGGGACCCGCTGCCGGGCGGCGTCCAGGCCATTCGCCAACCACGTTACGACGGTCTCCGCCGCCTCCTGAGCCATAGCGTCGCGGTACGCTAGTTCCTGGCCGACAAGAGGAGTCAAGATGAATTCCGCGGGATCGATGCCCGGCGGTGGGCGACCCACGCCAAGCTTGAGTCTGAGGAAGCCGTCCGTGTCCAATGCATCCATGATCGATTCGACGCCCCGATGTCCGCCGGATCGCCCTTTGGTCTTGAAGCGGAGTATACCCCGAGGCAAATCGATATCGTCGTGAATCACCAGCAGGTCGCGCGGACCGAGGTCTAGTTGCCTGAGGCGCCGCACGACGGGCGGGCCGCTACGATTCATGTAGGCCTGGGGCTTGAACAGCCCGACAGCATGCCCGCCGATGCTGCCGGTCCATGTGCTGCCAGTCCGACCGGGTGCATGAACCGACATCAGCCGGTCAATAGTCCGGAAGCCGGCATTGTGCCAGGTGTCCCGATAAGAAGGGCCGGGATTGCCCAGCCCCACAATCAGCCGCAGGTCGTTAGCCTCCCCTGACCGGGGTCAGTCCTGTCCGCTGTCTTTCACCGTTGACTCCGCGGGAGCCGCCGTCCCATCCTCCGGCGGTGGCGCTTCGGCGACCTGCGCCGCCCGGGCGAGGATGACGCCCAAGACCAGTTCCTCCGGATCGCTCAGCAGGCTTACTCCCGGAGGCAGCGGTATGCTGGCCGCGCGTATGAGCGCACCGGCCTTCGAAGCGCTCACATTCACCAGGAGGCGATCGGGAATGTCGAGCGGCAAGCACTCAATCTCGAGTTCCCGGGACTGGTGCTGGACGGTCAGTCCCTGTCGCTCCAGTTCCTCGGCCCCCTGCACCGTAACGGCGATGCGCACCGACATGCGCTGGGCCAGCGAGACTTCCTGGAAGTCCACATGCAGGATGTCTCTGCTAGCCGGATGCCGCTGTAACTCCTTCACCACCGCCGTCCTGGCTCCGTGCCCCTTGACCTCCAACGCGACCAGGGGATGCTTCCCCGCGATCTGCATGATCCGCCCGAACTCCCGGGCCCCGACCGCAAGGGACAGGTTGGCTCTCCCCTGACCATAAAGGACCGCAGGCAAGCGCGCATTGCGCCGCAGACTGCGGCTGATGCCCTTGCCGACTTCGCGAACGCTTGCTTCAAGTTTCACCGGTTGCATGACTCACGGAACCTCCTCGGTGGCTCCTGGCTACGACTTCATGTTAAGGCAGGTCGACTCGCCTGTCAAACGCTCCAATTTCACGAAAACAGTTCGCTGACCGAACGGTCCTCGTGGATGCGCGTGATGGCTTCGCCCAACAAGGGAGCAACCGATAGCACCGTCACCTTGGCGGGAAGGCGAGAGCGGTCTATGGCGAGCGTGTTGGTCACCACGAGGTCGCGTATCGGCGAATCGGCCAACCGGTCAGACGCGGGTCCCGAGAGGACGGCATGGGTGCAGCAGGCGTATACCTCGGCCGCCCCCTTTTCGACCAGTGCCCGGGCGCCGTTGCTGATGGAGCCCGCGGTATCGATCATATCATCGACCAGGATAGCCTTCATCCCCCGCACACTTCCGACCACGTGAATGACCTCTGATATACCCGGGCGAGGGTGGCGCTTGTCGAGGAAGGCCACTCCGGTACCGAGGCGTCGCGCGACGTCGCGAGCTCTCGGCACTCCACCCACGTCCGGTGACACGACTACCACATTCTGCAGAGCCCGCTGGCGAAAGTGCTCGGCCAGCAAGGGCATCGCCGACAAATGGTCGACCGGCAAGTCGAAGAAACCCTGGATCTGCCCGGCATGCAGGTCCATGGTGAGGACGCGTCCGGCCCGCGCCGTGGTGAGCAAATTGGCGACGAGCTTGGCGGTTATCGGCTCCCGACCGCGGGTCTTTCGGTCCTGGCGGGCGTATCCGTAGTAAGGTATTACGGCGGTAATTCGGTGGGCCGACGCGCGGAGCAGCGCATCGATGATGATCAGTAGCTCCATGAGCGTGTCATTGGCCGGTGCTCCGGTGGGCTGGATGACGAAAACGTCTTCTCCCCTGACGTTCTCCTGAATGAGCACATGGGTCTCTCCATTAGTGAACCGGCCGACTTCCATCTTCCCCAGGTCGATGTGAAGGTGTTCGGCAATCTCGTTCGCCAATGCGGGATTGGCTGTACCGCTGAATACCTTCAGCCCCTCAGTCCTCGAACTCACCGTGATTCCCCCCGAGGCTTGACTGACTACTGCTATGGGGCGTCCGGCCCCTGCTGACCGGCAGACTTGCCGAGCTTACCCCGAGTTGCCCAGCCCTCGATGTTGACCTGACGCGCCCTTGCCACGCCAAGCGCGCCCGCCGGCACGTCGCGGGTGATCGTTGAACCGGCACCGACATAGCTGCCCGCCGCCACGTCTACCGGAGCCACCAGGTTCGCGTTGCAGCCAACGAAGGCGCCGCTCCCGATTTGGGTCCTGTGCTTCTGCCGGCCATCGTAGTTGACCACGACCGCTCCCGCGCCTACGTTTACGTCTGGACCAATGGTGGCATCCCCCACATAGCAGTGATGGGAGACCCGCGAGCGCTCCCCGATCGTGGAGTTCTTGATCTCGGCAAAGTTCCCGACTCTCACGCCGGCCGATAAGTCGCTGCCGGGGCGCAGGTGGGCATAGGGTCCTACCTTGACCTCATCTCCCAGCTTGGTCCCTTCCACCACGGAATGTCGGATGATCGACCGATGTCCAACTGAGGTGTCGATCAGGTGTGCGCCGGGGCCGATGCCGCATGCCCGTCCGACCCGCGTGGCACCCTCCAGTAAGGTGAACGGGTGGAGTATCGTGTCCTCGCCTACCTGCACCCCGTGGTCGACGAAGGTGCTGGCAGGGTCCACGATCGTGACCCCCTGGTCCATCAGGTGTGCCAGGATTCGCCGTCGAAGGATCTGTTCAGCTTCCGCCAACTCCCGGCGATCGTTGATCGAACGGACCACCGAGGGATCGTCGATCCGGCAGAGGGACACCCTTTCGCCCCGTCCTCGCAGGATGGCCATCACGTCCGTCAGGTAGTACTCGCCCTGAGCATTCTCGCGCGTGAGTTCGCCGACGCGCGCCAGAAGGTGGTCAGCTTGAAAGCAGTAGAGCCCCGAGTTGACCTCGCTTATCGTGCGCTCGGCGGAAGAAGCGTCTGCCTCCTCAATGATGCGTACGAACTCACCCGAGGGGCTGCGCAGGATCCTCCCGAGGCCCGTTGGGTCGGGCACCTGGGCGGTCAAGACCGTCGCCGCCGCCCGGTCACGGCGATGCGCGGCCAGCAGGTCCTGCAACGACTTCGAAGTGACGGTGGGCACGTCGCCGTAAACCACCAGTACTTCTCCGGAGCCGCCCGCGAGGTCTCCGGGCTTGACCTGAGCCACGGCATGGCCGGTGCCAAGCGGCTGCTCCTGGCGAACGTAGACGAGGCTCTCCCCGAGGAGTTCCCTGATGGGCTGGGCCTGATCGCCCACGATCAGGATGATCCGTTCGGGAGAAAGGTCCCGCACTGCATCGAGAACGTGGCAGATCATTGGCTGGCCGGCCACGCGGTGGAGTACCTTCGGGGTCTCCGAGCGCATGCGTTTCGATTTGCCCGCTGCGAGCACGATAGCTATCGGATTCGCCATGAACCTCCGCCTCCGACCATTGACTTGCCGGGGGTTGTTCTTCGGGGCAGGCGTCCCGGGTACCTGCCCAACAGCGATCCCGGGCATTCGTCCCCGGGATCGCCGCCCCGAGAGTGCGTTCATGATCGTGTTCACGGTCGCGGCCATGAGCGTGGGCGCCGTGGTACGCGCGGTCCCTGTAGGGGCGGGTTCGGAACCCGCCCCTACATCCGAATGCCCGTACGTCCGACATTGCGGTCTCCCGCCGCCCCGGCGTTTCCATGCCCTCTGGTGCCCCGAGGGACATGTCGGTCTCAGCGGCCGACCCCGCGCACCTCCCGCCGTTCCTGATATGCCTTCAGGACCGCGGCCTGAATCCTCTCCCTGGCGTCGGAGGTGATCGGGTGAGCGATATCACGGAATTCTCCCTCCGGAGTCTTCTTGCTAGGCATGGCCACGAAGAGTCCATTCTGGCCTTCCACCACCCTGACGTCATGCACGACGAATTCCTCGTCCAGGGTGATTGAGGCGACCGCCTTCATCTTGCCCTCCCCGGCACTGACTCTCCGCAACCGGACGTCCGTGATACGCACGTCAGCCACCTCCGAATTGCTCCGAACTGGATGGCGACAACTATTCTGGTAGCGGTGGCCAAAACCCTTTGTCGAATGCTGGCGGCAGACCGACGGCTCGCCGGAAGGCGGTCGGGGTGGGCGGGTTCACCCGCTGCGGGTACCGAGGAGTCGGCTGACCATGGCATGGTCCTCGGGCTTATCGACATCCACGCCGATTTCCGGGAAGGCGGTGCGCACGGCATGAGCGCCGGCCAGTCCCAGGAGGCGACAGGCTACCGCCTCAAGCTCGGGCAGGGTGAGTCTGACGAACACAAGCCGGAGGATGAAGGCTGGTCCGAGGACGGCCGCGAGGCGCAAGGGGTTCTTTCGGGCGGCGAACAAGGACCTGGCGACTTCGGCTCTCGCACGCAAGACCTGGGGGCTCACCAGCACGAGGTTCCCGCCGGTGAAGGTCCCGTCCTTTAGCCGGCCGTAGGTCCTGCGCATGCCCGGGTACGAACCTTCGGCCAATTCCCGGGAAATGACGGGGTAATGCAGGTCGGCGGATCGGACCGAGCACTCGTCGATGAAACCATCAAGGACCGCGGGCGTGACCAGGGGAATATCGGATGTAGCGATGAGAACCATACCCGGGCTACCCAGCCGGTCGATCGCCGCCTGTAGGTTGTCGATGATATCTCCCGCGGGCTCGACGAAGTCCACCCGGTCTATGAGCGCGCCCAGGGCCGGGGCCAGGATCGCGCGCGGTCCCGATATGACCACGCGATCCACGCGCCTGGCTCCCAGAAGGCCCTCCACCACGTACCAGAGCATTGGCTTGCCTGCCACCTCGACCAGGGCTTCATTGGCGGGCGGACCTACTGCGGCTAGCTTGCCGTCGTTGGCGCGGCCGGCCAACACCACTGCGTCAACCACCGTCGTCACCTCCGAAGGGTCGCTGCGGATGTCCGTCATTCGCGGCGACCGGGATGTCCTTCTCCTGTCGCGGGGCAAGACGAGTCACGGCCATCCACCAGTCAGGGCTCGTCAGTCGGTTCGATACTTCTCGGGCCATCGCTCGCGCATGGTCCTGGTCCCGGGCGATCCCGAATACCGTGGGGCCGCTGCCGGTCATCGCCGTGCCCAGCGCGCCGCTCGTCGCCAACAATGCTCGGGCTCGGTCCATGTCCGGATGGGAGGCCGCCAGGGCTGGTTCCAGGCTATTGCCCAGGCTCTGAGCGAGGGTCTCCCAGTCCCCGGCTGCCAGGGCCCGTATGGCGCCCCCGGTGTCGGGCCGACCCGAGCGCCGCCGGTCATGCGGCAGCCGATCGAACTCCTCGTACACCAGGCGGGTAGACTTGGTTCCTGGCGGCCGCAACAGCACTAGCCATAGCCTGCGGCCGGGAAAAGGCAAGGGCTCAACGATCTCGCCCCGTCCCCTCACCCGCGCCTGCCCCCCAAGCAGACAGAAAGGGACGTCCGACCCGAGCGAGAGGGCGATGTCGCCCAGTTCCGACCGAGATCGGCTGAGCCCCCACCACCGGTTCAGTCCGACCAGGACGGCCGCGGCATCGGCACTACCGCCCCCAAGACCGGAGCCCACGGGTATGTCCTTGGCGAGGTCCAGTTCAACCCCAGGCAAGTCCCGCCGGCCGGCTGCCAGCCGACGGGCCGCGGTCAGACAGATGTTCTCCGCCCCCTCGGGAACCGGGACCCCCCGGGTGCAGAGGACCACTGTCCCCGGTGGACCCGAGGCGCGTATGACCAGCCGGTCCGCCAGGCAGAGCGAAGAGAAGATCGAGTCGAGGCCGTGATAGCCATCATCTCGAGTTTCCCCTACCTCTAGCGTGAGGTTCAGCTTGGCCGGGGCGGTCACGAGTAGCATGGGGAGGTAGCTTCTCCGTCCATGCCGTGCTGACCTCCGATGGTTTCGGATCCTCCGGCGGGCAAGAGCGGCTGGGGCTTGACGATCGCGGGAGCACGGTCCAAGACCTCAAGTATCCGATCGTGCCGTTCGTAGAATACGACCACCAGGTCCCCGGGATCCGCGGTCGCCATCGCCGCCTCGAGCGCCTCGACCTCGTCCAGGACAATGCGCGCGTGCGACGGGGGGAACCCGCTGTCCAGAACTCCGTCGAGGATGATCCGGGCAACCTCTCCTGGCCGGCGCCCCCGTCGGTCCTGGTCCTCCTTGATGACTATCCGGTCCAGGCCCATCCCGGCAACTCGCCCGAGTTCCCGTAGGAGTTCAGTCCGGCGATCCCCTGGGGCGCCGATAACGCCCCATAAGCGTTGTGGATTGAACGATCGCGCCAGATCCAAAGCCGCTCGCCAGGCATCTGATACAGGTTGAACCGCCCTGGGGAGCCCGTGATCCCCGCCGGAAAGCTCCCGAGAGCAGTAGCAATGACTTCTGGACTCAGCCCAAGTGCCCAGGCGCTCGCGGCGGCGAGCAACGCGTTCCCCAATGCACTCCGGCTCTTGCCATTGAAGGCAAATGGCAGACGGTGCGTGGGGGCGAGCTGCACCCGGCGGGTCCCCTCCAGCAGCGTCACGTGCCCGCCGCGTATGCCAACGCCCATTCCGCCGGCTGCCACGTGCTGTCTGAGCCAGGGGTTGTCATCGGCCACGCTCACCAGTACAACCCGTCCGCGCGCCCGGCGGGCCATCGCCCTGACTATCGGATCGTCGGCGTTCAGGACGGCATTACCGTCCTCAGCGATCGTTTCCACCACCAGGGACTTGGCATGCGCGACATCTAACAGCGTGTCCGCCCCGTCCTGACCTTCGTGGTCCGGACTGACGTTGGTGACCACCCCCACGGAGGCCTCATCGTATCCCAAGCCGGAACGGATGATGCCCCCCCGAGCCGTCTCCAGTACCGCCGCCTCCACCCGCGAATCGGCCAGGACTACCCGCGCGCTTCGCGGGCCGCTGGCGTCAGCCTTCAGCACCAGCCTGCCCTCCACGAAGATCCCATCGGTACAG
>DOZU01000250.1 GCA_003517845.1 Clostridiales bacterium
ACGGTACCCGCCAAGAGGTTGCCCAGACCACTGCCCAGGCGGCCTCCCGGCTGCAGACTTCGGCCCAGCAGGACACACTTGTGGGTAATGGTTAGGGCTTAAGGTGCGGGTTGGCTGTTGGCGGGCTAGAAATGCGTGTAACCGCCCCTCGTGATGGGAACCGTGCGGTCTGCGAAGCGCAGGGTGATACCCGTCTCCCCCGCGGTCATCCGGCCGATCAGGTGAAAGGACGTCCCGCAGGTCGCAACGGCCTCCCCGACTGCCGGGGCCCGGTCCGCCGCGACGGTCATGAGCAACTCGTAATCCTCGCCACCGTGGAGCGCCCACTCCATCGGGTTCGCTCCGAGCTGCCGGGCCAGTTCCACGGCATCCTCGTCCAGCGGAATGGCCCCGGCGTCGAGGACCGCCCCGGCGCCCGACTGCTCGCACAGGTGGCCCAGGTCGCCCGCGAGACCGTCGCTGATGTCGATCATGGACGTGACCCCGCCCGTCGCGGCCGCGGCTCTTGCCTCCCTGACCCGGGCCTCGGGCATCTGGTGGGCCAGCACGGCTCTTTCCACCGGTGGGGAGCCGAGACGGCGGCGGTGGCGGAGAAACCACTCGAGGCCGGCCGTTGAGGCCCCCAGGCTTCCGGTCACCGCGATGAGGTCACCGGGACGCCCGCCGCAGCGCATGATGGGCCGGTCCGCCTCGCCCATGATCGCCACGTCGATCACCAGCGGCCCCCGGGTCCGGACGGTATCGCCGCCGACCACGGCTACCCCGTACCGTCTGGCGGCCCCGGCCAGGCCGCGGTAGATCTCCTCGTAGAAAGAGAAGGGCCGGTCGGCGGCGCTGACTCCCAGGGCGACCAATGCGTACCGGGGTGTGCCGGCCATGGCCGCCATGTCGCTCACGTTGACGGCCAGGGCCTTCCAGCCGAGCTCAAAAGGCGTCGAGAAATCCAGGCGGAAATGGACCCCCTCGACGAGCATGTCGCAGGAGAAGAGGAGCTTGTTCACGGGTGGCACCAGCACTGCGGCATCATCGCCGATGGAGCGGTACACGCCGTCCGGCGGCGGACCCAGGACCTCCCTCAGCCGGTTGATGAGCTCGAATTCGCCCCCGGTTACCAAGGCAGAACCCCTTCTATCTGCCGCCGGAGCTCGCGGGCGGCCGCCGTCACGTCCGGGGCGGAGACGATCCCCGAGACCACGGCCACGCCGGCAGCCCCGGCTTTCAGCACCTGCACCGCGTTCTCCGCCTTGATGCCCCCGATCGCCACGACGGGAAGCTTCGTGGCGCCGCACACCTGGCGTAGCCCCTCCAGGCCGAGGGGTGCTCGCTCATAGCCCTTGGTGGCCGTGGCGAACACGGCGTCCGTGCCGAGGTAGTCCGCGCCGGCCGTTTCCGCCTTTACCGCCTGGGCGGCATTGCCCACGGTGGCGCCCAGCAGCATGTCCGGAGCCAGGCGCCTGGCCTCGGCTGCCGGCAGGTCCTCCTGCCCCAGGTGCACCCCGTCCGCACCCACGGCCAGGGCTATATCCAGGCGGTCGTTGACGATGAAGAGGATCCCCAGGTCGGCTGTGAGCCGGCGGAGCGCGAGCCCCGTGTGGTAGAGCTCCCGTGAAGTCATCTCCTTGCCCCGGAGTTGCACGGCGGTAATGCCGCCGGCCCCGGCCCGGCGCACGATCTCCACCTCGGAACGGCCACCGGCGAGGTTCCGGTCGGTGACCAGGTAGAGACGCAGGTCCTTCCGGAGATCCCGCGCCATTTCAGTTCTTCTCCAGTATCCCGGCGTCCACCCGGGCTCCCGCTTCCAGGTCGGCCGGGGTCAGGCGATGGAGCTCATCGAGCAGCCGGGAAGCGAAGGTGCCGGGGCCGGGAGAGCCTACGGCGGCGCGTTCCGCGGCCAGCCCGAAGAAGGCAAGGGCGGCCGCGCTGGCCAGGGGGAAATCCCTGTCCACGGCGGCAAAGGCCCCAACGACCGCCGTCGCGGCGCACCCGGTGCCGGTCACCCGGCCGAGGAGGGGATGGCCGTTCCTGACCTTGTACAGCACGTGTCCATCGCTGATGTGGTCCACGGGCCCGGTCACCGCGACGGTGCAGCCCAGGCGCCGCGCCAGCGCGGGGGCCAGCGCTGCGGGGTCGATGCCGCCGGCCACCGAGTCCACGCCGCGGATCCGGGCCTCTTCACCGGCGGTACTGGCTATCTCCGAGAGGTTGCCCCGGAGTATGTCCACCTTGACCTCCCGGAGGAGGCGGGCGGTTGTCTCGGTGCGGAGCCTGGTGGCGCCGGCACCCACCGGGTCCAGGATCACCGGTATGCCCACGCCGTTCGCGGCCCGTCCGGCCCGGACCATCGCTTCCACCACCGGCAGGGTGAGAGTACCGATGTTGAGCACGAGTGCGTTGGCGGCGCGGGCCAGGTCTTCCACTTCCTCCTGAGCGTGGGCCATCACCGGGGACGCGCCCAGGGCCAGGGTGACGTTGGCGGTGAAATTGGTGACCACCCAGTTGGTGATGTGGTGCACCAGGGGGGTCTTCTCTCTCAGGGTCTTCAACTGGACACCGGTGATCTTCACGTCTCATTCCTCCACGTGCCGCTGGCCCTGCCGGGACACCCGCCCCCCGGTGGGTCCAGGGGGCATCTGAAAGTAGAAGTGGTTGGTGGGCCGGTAACCCCCACCGATCGGCAAGCCGTTGGCGATTCCCCAGGTGACGAGCTCCTTGGCCCGCTCTATGGCTTCCCGAACCTCAAGCCCCTCGGCCAGACCACCGGTGATGGCCGCCGAGAAGGTGCACCCGGTGCCGTGGGTGTTGCGGGTGGGCAGTCTCTCTCCCGGCAGGGTATGAAAGGCCTGTCCGTCGAACACCACGTCCAGGGGGCTGCCCCCGAGATGGCCTCCCTTCACGACGACCACCTCGACTCCCAGGTCGGCTATCTGCCTCGCCGCGTCCTTCATTCCCTCGAAGCCATCGACCGGTCCCCCGGTGATATCCCGGGCCTCGTGCAGGTTGGGCGTGGCAACCCGCGCCAGGGGGAGCAGGCATTTCCGGAGTCTCTCGCGGGCACCGGGTTCAAGCAACACGTCGCCGCTCTTGGCCACCATCACCGGGTCGACCACGAGGTTCTTCACCCGGTAGCGGCGGAACACGTCGGCCACGGCCTCCACGATGGCCGCGCTGTGCAACATACCGGTCTTGGCCGCATCGACGCCAATGTCGTCCAGGCAGGCTTCCATCTGGGCCACAACCGCTTCGGGGGGGAGGGCGTCTATCCGCGTGACGCCCAGGGTGTTCTGGGAAGTGACCGCCGTTACCGCGCTCATGCCGTAAACCCCCAGGGACGTGAAGACCTTGAGGTCCGCCTGTATGCCGGCTCCCCCACCGCTGTCGGACCCCGCCACGGTCATCGCCCTCGCTACTCGCACCGCTCCACCTCCCCTCCCAGGAACTGCTTCACCAGCTCGATGGCGCACAGGCTGCCGCACATGCTGCAGGGGCCGGGCCGGTCGCCGGTGCGGTCGGACCGGTAACGCCGGGCCCGGACCGGGTCCATGGCCAGGCCGAGCTGGCTTTCCCAGTCCATCCTGACCCTGGCCGCGGTCATGTCCCGATCCCAGGCCTGAGCCACTTTCCTCCTCTTCACCAGGTCACCGGCGTGGGCGGCGATCCGCGAGGCGATGACACCCTCCCGCACATCCCCCCGGTCGGGCAGTCCCAGGTGCTCGGCAGGGGTCAGGTAGCAGAGGAAGTCGGCCCCGGCGGCCGCCGCTATCGCGCCCCCGATGGCCCCGGCGATGTGGTCGTAGCCCGGCGCGACATCGGTGACAAGGGGGCCCAGCACATAGAAGGGAGCCCCGTGGCAGATCCTTTTCTCCAGCAGTACGTTCGCCTCGACCTGATCCAGGGGCACATGCCCCGGCCCCTCCACCATCACCTGCACCCCGGCTTCCCGGGCCCGGAGCACGAGCTCGCCCAGCACCAGCATCTCGCCGACCTGCGCCTGGTCTGTGGCGTCGGCGATGCACCCCGGTCTCAGCGCGTCACCGAGGCTGATGGTGACATCATGGCCGGCGAGCAGCTCCAGCAGGCGGTCGTAGTGCTCGTAGAGGGGATTCTCGGCGTCGTTGTGAAGCATCCACCCGGCCAGCAGGGCGCCCCCCCGGCTGACGATTCCGGCTTGCCTCCCGCTCCGCCGCAGGTGCTCCAACACATGGCGCGTGACGCCGCAGTGCAGTGTCATGAAGTCGACGCCCTCGCGGGCCTGCTCCTCGATGACCGGGAAGAGATCGTCGACCCGCATCCCGGCGATGCTGCCGCGCCGCTCCCGGGCCTCAAACGCAGCCTGGTAGATGGGAACGGTTCCCAGGGGCACGTTCACTGCGTCCAGGAGAGCGCCGCGTATGGCCCTGAGGTCCCCGCCGGTGCTGAGATCCATGATGGTGTCCGCGCCGGCGTCGACCGCGGCGCGGCCCTTCTCCAGTTCCTCCTCCAGCGAGGAACGCTGCTCGGAGGTGCCGACGTTCGCGTTCACCTTTGTCCGCAGCCCCTTGCCGATGCCGACAGGAACGCCGTGACTCCGGGCCGGGTTGCGGAGGATGACCATCTCTCCCGAGGCGAAGCCCTCGATCACTGCATCCACTTCGACGCCTTCGGCAAGGGCAACGGCTGTCATCTCCCCGGTCGCCCGGCCGCTCCTGGCCGCTTTCACTTGCATCATCTCACCCCCGGATGAGGAACAACGAAAGGCGATTCGGCCGGCGGGTGGCGGCGGGAGACGGGTCCGCAAGGCCCCTTGATAGCAAAAACCGCAACCCTGAAAAGGCGCGGCCGGCTGTGACTTACGGCAGTTCCCTCCGCTGGCATTACCCACTTCAGGTTCGAGGGGTTCGGGTCAGACCCGTCTCAGCCGGCCAGCGCCAGCACCCCCACCGCCTTGGCCTATCCTGTTTTGATGCCAGTGTACTGCACATACGGGGTGCAGTCAAGTAAGCCTCCCACCCCG
>DOZU01000007.1 GCA_003517845.1 Clostridiales bacterium
GGCCTGCCGTTCACCGAGCCGGCAAGTTCCGACACTTCGTCCACCCGGCCTACGCGATAACCGCGATCGCTGACCTGGCGCACGAGGTCGCGAAGGACGGTAGTCTTGCCGCCCCGCGGCGGCGACAGGAGGAGCAGGCTCCTGGGCGCGCCATCTCCCAGCACGACTGCCACCAGCGCATCGGCGGCACCGCGGACTTCGCGGGCCAGCCGGATGTTCAGTCCCGCCACATCGCGCAGCGTTCGCACTCGGCCGCCTTCGAGGACCGCCCGACCTACCATGCCTACCCGATGGCCTCCAGGCAGACTCAGGTACCCGCGGCGGAACTCCTCTTCCAGGGCATATGCCGAACTGCGGGTCATGAGCTGCAAGGTGTCCTGAACGAGTTCCCAGGTCACCGCCAAGGCCCCGTCCTGGCGGCAGGTCAGTTCCCCCTCGGCAGTGACAAAGATATCGCCGCCGCGGCCCACCACGATGAGGGGACGCCCGGCGCTCAGCCGGATCTCCTCCACATCTTCCCGCTGCAGGCCGGCAAGGCAGCGCCGCAGCCGGTCGGGCACGTGTTCCAGGACCACGGGAGGGACCCAGGAGGCCGGGCTCACCGGACATCACCCCGTTCACCAAGTTTATGGGAGGCAACGGTCGGCTATGCCTGGACAGGCAACTATTACCAGTGGACGTCGGGGCATACCGGGTAGGCGCTCGTGCGCCCGGGGACACCGCGGGGCATGAAAGCAGTAGACAGCCTCTTCGGTTGTAGGGGCGGGTTCCGAACCCGCCCCTACAGGAGCCGCCGTACGCCGATGCCGGGCGTACGAAATGGCGGAGGACCCGGCTCCCACCGGGTCCCCGCGCGAACCGAACGGCTTGCTCCGACCTCAGTCGGCCGGAGGTTGCCAGGCCGCCCCCTTCTGGAAATCGAGCAGCAGCTTGACGGCGATCCCCATCAGGGCCAACAAGGCAATGAGGTTGGGGATGGCCATCAGACCGTTCAGGGTGTCGGCGATGTCCCACACGGCCGGCAGCCGGCCCATGGCGCCAATGAGCAGGAAGGGCAGGAACAGCACGCGATAGGGCATACGGGACCGCGGACCGCCAAGGTATGATACGCAGGTCTCCCCATAGTAGCACCAGGCGAGCGCCGTGTCATAGGCGGTCAGCGCCATGGCAACGACGACCACGACGCCTCCCACCGCTCCGAAGATGCTCTTGAACGCCTCCATGGTCAGTGCCGCACCCGTCGCGCCACCCGTCCATACGCCGGTCAGCACGATGGCCAGGCCGGTCGCGCTGCAGATCACGATGGTGTCCACGAACACCTCGAAGACACCCCACAGACCCTGGCGGGCCGGGTGGTCGGTTTGGGCGGTGGCGTGGGCCATGGGCGCGCTACCCAGCCCCGCCTCGTTGGAGAATACGCCGCGGGCGATGCCATAGCGCATCGCCATCAGCACCGACGCGCCGGCGAAACCGCCGATGGGGGCGGCGGGAGTGAAAGCATGGCGGAAGATCAGCGCCAGGGCTTCCGGCAACTGACCCAGGCGCGTCACCAGGATGCCGAGGGAACCTATGAGATAGAGGGCAATCATGAAGGGCACGATGACCGAGGCAACCAGCGCGATGCGGCGGATGCCGCCGATGGTTACCAGCCCGACCAGCACGATCAATGCGACGCCCGTGACCCACAAGGGCACGCCGTACCTGGCCAGCCCGGCGGCAACCGAGTTCGCCTGGACCATGTTTCCGATGCCGAAAGCCGAGAATGCCCCGAAGACGCAGAACAGGCCGGCCATCCACTTCCAGGATGGTCCCAGACCCCGGGTGATGTACTGCATGGGGCCGCCGATGATCTGTCCCTCGGCGTCCCGTGCCCGATAGTGTACGCCGAGGATGACCTCGAACATCTTCGTGGCCATGCCCAGCAGTCCCGATATCCACATCCAGAACAGCGCTCCGGGACCGCCGAGGGCGATCGCCGTGGCGACGCCGGCGATGTTGCCCACGCCGACCGTCCCCGCCATCGCCACCGACATCGCCTTGAACGGGGCGAGATCTCCCTGACCTTCGGCCGCCCGCCGCCAGCCGGCCACCTCCCGGAAGGCTTGCCCCAATCGGGCGAATTGCACGAAGCGGGCAACCACGGTGAAGATGATGCCGGCGCCAACGATGAGCGCCAACATCGGCGGACCCCACACCAGCGAATTCAGCCTAGCGTTGAAATCCAGCAGGGTCTCGAGCATAATTGCACCGCCTTTCCCCCCCGCCGGGCGGCCGTGGCCGGTCTCGCCGGCGGAATAATGAAATTACGCAGTGGGTATTCTCCCTTAACTCGGATGATTCCTTCCCGTCCCGCCCTGCCCGCCCTGCCCTTCAGGCGGTAGGCCAACAGCCCCTCGGGCGACCGCGGGCCCATCAAGCGGTAGTTTCGCAGTGGTTGGCTGGTGATTGCCATGCCGGGTCAGTTGGGGGTATCTCGCGCCGACAGGCGTGGTAGGGGCGGGTTCGCAACCCGCCCCTACGAGGATCTGGCCCGAGATTCCGACCGTGACCGCGAGGACGGTGCGGCAGCACTTTCGTAGTCGGCACCGACTTGACGGACGTTCACGTGCGGCCGGGGCAAGCCGCCCCGGTCGTCGCCCTGGTCACCGCCTCAAGTACTGGCTGCCGTACAGGCCCGTGGGGCGGATGAGGAATACCAGCAACATGATGACAAACGGCGCCATCTCGGCGGCCGGCGCCCATATTGTGAACCCGAAAGCCATCACCTGGCCGATGAGCAGGGAGGAGACCACGGTGCCCTTGATGCTCCCCAGCCCGCCGATGATCACGATCATGAAGGCGGTGGCGATGATCTTCAGCCCCATGTGCGGATCGACCATGATCAGGGGCGCGTGGATGCCTCCGGCCAAGGCGGACAGACCTGCCGTGATCAGGAATACCAGCGTGAATATCTTGTAGACGTCGATGCCCAGGCCTTCGGTCTTGTCCACATCTTCAATGCCAGCTCGGATCGCCTTGCCGACGATCGTGCGCTCGAGGAAGAGCCGCAATGCGAAGTAGAATGCGACGGCCAAGCCGATCACGACAAACCGGTATGTCGGCAGAGTGGTGCCGAGGAGACTGACATGTCCGGCTATGGGCGTCATGACCGGACGGGGTACCAGCCCCCAGATGTATTTGATGGCGCCGATGCCGACGAGGAGCACACCATAGGAGGTGATCATGCTGAACATGACGCCCTTCTCGTAAATCCGCCGGAAGAGGCTCTTCTCCACCGTCCAGGCGAGGGCGCAACTCGTCACCACGCCTACCAGCAGTCCGGCCCAGAAGTTCCCGGTGCCCGACGCGACGACGTAGGTCATGTATGCCCCGATCGAGTAATACAGGAACTGATCGAGGCTCACGATCCGCATCAACCCATAGCTTAGAGAAAGCCCTACTGACAATAAGAAGAATATGGCGGACATGGCCAGGCCGATCACTACGGTGCCTACCAGGTTGGGAAGCGACATGCCGTATCACTCCATCTCACTTTGCCGGCGTTCGGCCGCCCCCGGGGCCCAGCCCGCCTGCCGCGCTACAGGTCCTTCTCGAAAGCCAGGCTCTCGATATCGGCTCGATCGGTAAGATGGGCGACGACTTTCCCCTCTTTCATGAGGTAAAGCTGGTCGGCGAGTTCCCGTGCCACCGCGAGATTTTGTTCGACCAGCACCAATGTGCAATCGCCCGCCAGTTGCTTGAAAGTTGCCGTGAGGTCGTGGACGATGGTGGGAGCCAGTCCCTCGGTCGGTTCATCCACGAGCAGCACGTCGGTCTTGCCCAGGATGGCGCGCCCGATCATCAACATCTGGCGCTCTCCGCCGCTGAGGTAGGCGCCCTTGCGGTACATCAACTCCTGGAGCTTGGGGAAGTAGCGGAGTACCTTGGCCCAATCATGGTCTTTCATCGCGTAACTGGCAAGTTCGAGGTTTTCCTTGACCGTGAGGTCGGAGAAGACCTCCTTGTCTTGCGGGATGTACTTGACTCCCTTCCTGACGACCTGATAGGGTCGGAGGCCGGAGATCTCGTCCCC